>JBDSLN010000070.1:0-18977 GCA_039916365.1 Vicinamibacteria bacterium | reverse complement strand
GAAGTGGTGCGAGGCGCCTGGGTTGAAGGTGGACGTGGCGGACGCGGTTTCCTGGCACCGCGGCGCGAAGTGAAGGAACTCAAAGAGCGCGAAGCGGCGATCGACGCGCGTCTGGCTGAACTCAAGCACCGTGAAGGCGAAGTCGCCGCGCGCATCGAAGCGGCCCTCCTGTCGATCAAGCAGACCGAAGACGCGATCCACAATGCCGAGAAGCACCTTCTCTCTCTCGATCACGCAAAGACGGCGTTCGACGACGAAAAGGTGCGCGCCGATCGCAAGCTTCAGGTCATCGACGTGGAATTGAAGCAGGCGGAGTCCGAGCGGGCCGCCGGGGAAGTCCGTATCGAGGAGATCGACAAAGAACTGCACGCCGCGGAAGACGACCGCTCACAGACCGCCGCTCTGCTTTCAAACCTGGGCCAAGGACTCGTCGCCGCGCGCAATCACTCCGAGGAGAAGCAGGCCATCTCCACTGAGGCACGCTCGACCCTCGCGGGACTCGTCGAAAAAGAAGCGGCTACCTTCAAGATGAGAGAGCGCTTCACCGCTGAGTTCGCCGACCTCGAGAGCCGCATCAGTAACGCGGTCACGCGCTCGCAAGAGCTCGAAGAGAAGGCCAAAGCGCTCGATATCGAACAGCACGAAGCGGAGAAGCTTCTGGCCGAAGCCGTGACCGAGCGTCAGCGCGTCACCACAACCATGGCGACCGAGGACGAACGCTTGCGCGCCTCTCGCGCCGAGATCGAAGGTCGCGACGACGCCCTGAAGTCCCATCGAAAAGAACGCGACACCATCAAGGACGCGCTCAACGAAACCGAAGTGGGACGCGCCCGCATCGCCTCCGATCTTGATCACCTGGGTCGCGAATCCCATACCGCCATCGGCCAGACCGCTGCCCAGGCGGCGCAAACTCTGACTGAGGAGGATCATGCGCGCGATATCGAAGTCGTCCGTGAGGAGTTGGGCGAGCTAAAGGAAAAGATCGAGCGCATCGGCCCCGTCAATCCTCTGGCGGTTCAGGAGGCGGAGGAGAACGAAGAGCGCTTCGTGTTCATGACCTCGCAACGCCAGGATTTGCTCGACTCCATCAAGGAACTGGAAAGCGCCATCAAGCAGATCGACACCGAGTCGCGTTCACGCTTCGAAGAGGCGTTCCGCATCATCAACGCGAACTTCCAGGAAACATTCAAACAACTCTTCGGCGGCGGCATGGCTGGTCTTGCGCTCGTCGACAACGACGACATCCTGGAAGCGGGCATTGACATCATGGCCATGCCTCCGGGCAAGAAGCTTCAGAACGTTCTGCTGCTCTCGGGAGGCGAAAAGGCGATGACCGCGATCGCGCTGCTGTTCGGTATCTTCAAGTACAAGCCATCCCCGTTCTGCATCCTGGACGAGGTCGACGCGCCCCTCGACGACGCGAACATCGGCCGCTTCGTGAAAATGCTCGACACGATCCGCGGCGATACCCAGTTCATCATCATCACCCACTCGAGGAAGACGATGCAGATCGCCGACAACCTCTACGGTGTGACGATGGAAGAACCGGGCGTGTCAAAACTGGTCAGCGTTAAGTTTAATTAGCAGCGCGCTGAAAGGCGCTCTGCGTATCCCGGCGAACCCCCCGTTCACATAACTTCGGAAGGGGGCGAGTGCCGGGATCCAGACTGAAAATGAACGTCATTTCGGCTGCGGCACCACCCGCAGGTAGGGCTTCACCGTCTTCCACCCTTCCGGGAAGAGCTTCTTCGCGTCGTCGTCGCTGACCGACGCTCCGATGATGACGTCCTGGCCGTCCTTCCAGTTCGCCGGCGTCGCCACCTTGTGCTTCGCGGTGAGCTGGAGCGAATCGATCACGCGCAGGATCTCGTCGAAGTTGCGGCCGGTGGACGCGGGATAGGTCAAGGTTAGTTTGACCTTCTTGTCTGGGCCGATCACGAAGACCGAACGCACGGTGAGTGTGTCGTTCGCGTTCGGATGGATCATGTCGTAGAGGTTGCTCACGTTGCGATCCGGATCGCCGATCATCGGAAAGTTCACGGGCGTACCCTGGGTCTCCGCGATATCGCCTTCCCACCTCACGTGCGAATCGACGGGGTCGACGGAGAGGCCAATGACCTTGACTCCGCGCTTGTCGAACTCCGGCTTGATGGCCGCGACGTAGCCAAGCTCCGTGGTGCAGACCGGAGTGAAATCCTTGGGGTGCGAGAAGAGCACGCCCCAGGAATCGCCCAGCCATTTGTGGAAGCTGAGGGAACCGTGGGTGGTTTCGGCGACGAAGTCGGGGGCGGTGTCGCCCAGTCGGATTGCCATGATCGAGATCTCCTGTTGATGGATCGGAGTGCAAGTTTGCGTCAATCCCTCGCCGTCTTCAACGCGCGCGGCTGATGTGCGCGGCTGATGTTGACGGTGCTTCTCGCCACAGCTACTGTCCGCCGGTGACTCTGCGAATATTTGATGGACCGCGCGGCGAGTACACGCTGCGCTTTGCGACCCTAGAAGACGCCTCCATCCTCGCTCACCATCGCGCCGCCATGTTCCATGACATGGGCGATGTCGATGAGCCTCGATCATCGAGAACGCGGCGATCGACCAACTGACCGCGCTGATGGAAGCCCGCGAGTACTTCGGTTTTCTGGCGGAGTTCGAGGGCGAGGTCATCGCGGGCGGCGGCGCGTGGCTTCGTCCTCTATTGCCGAGACCAGGAACACTGTACGCGTCGATCGAGGCGTACGTCCTGAATGTCTACGTCGAGGCGGAGCATCGGCGCGGAGGCGTCGCCCGGACACTCATGAAAACCATTATCGACTGGAGCCGCGAACAGAAGGTCGCGCGGGTGGTGCTTCACGCATCAAGGGAAGGCCGGCCTCTCTACGAGGAACTCGGCTTTGAACTCTCGAACGAGTACCGTCTCAAGCTGACCGACGCCCGCTGATGACGGGCCCGATTCAGGCGCCGCTTACTTCCCGAGGACGACGCGCGGCCACAGGTACGGCAAGGCCTGCTTGCCACCCCACTCGAAGGCGGCCCAGGCGAGACCGGTTTCGCTGATGTTGGCGCCAACGCGGGCGTCCTTCTCGTCACCGTCGTAGAGAACAATGTTGAGGCCGATCTCGTCGCCGGGGACCGGCTGCTTCGGCATCGCGGCCCACGGAATCGCCGCCTCAATGTCATAACCATCGGAAGTCTTTTTCGAGACCACCTGCATCCCAGGTGCGGTGTCTTCCATCAAGCCCTGACGCGCATCGGCGTCGCGGAAACCTCGCGCTCCGAAGCCTGCCGTGGTGCAGGGGAAAGCGGCGGCCTGAAGTGTCGTCGATGTATCGCGGCTCGAGCCCGACGGATCCACGGTGATGCCAATCGCGTCCGAGCGAAGCTGCGCCTTCACGTCATCGGGCGCGATGTTGCAGATAACCATCTCGTCGCGCACGTGAACGCCGACGTAGAGGAACCGCGCGTCGTAGCCGAGGTAGAAGTCGGCAGAGAGATCCGCCGCATCCTTGGCGGCACGTTTCCACCAGACATCCTGCGGGCCGATCTCGCCGTGCGCGAGCGACTGCATGTCGGCTAGATCGCCGTCGATCTTCGGAGCGGTGGTCACGCGCGGAGCGGTTAAAGAAGGAAGGACGTAGAGCTCAGCGACATCTTCACTGACGACCGATCCAGCCGTGGCCTTAACGGTGACGGGGACCCGGACAGAATGGCGGCCGGCGGGAATCGCGGTATTCGTGACCTCGACATCCATCGTCGTTTCTGCGGAACCGCCGCCCAGGACATTGAGCATCGCGGGACGAATCAACCGGATGCCGGCGGGCGCGTTTAGCGTGACTTCCCCGCGCGCGACCTCCGCGGACTTGTTGGAGATGCTCACTTTCACCTTGCCGGTACGGCCGGCGACCAACGGCAGTCTCGTCGGAAGTGAAGGAATCACCCATTCCGTGTGGGTTTCATTAGCGAAGGCCCGGTAGCCGGCGATGTCGAACGTCGGCTGGAATGCCACCTGAACTGGAGCCACGGGGCGCAGCCAGACCGGATTGCGTCCGGAGACCGCGTGGCCTTTCCAATCGGCTTCGTACTCCGCCTCGACTCTGGCCTGGACACTCACCACCACGCTGGAAGTCGGACGCAAGGCGTAGCGCACGGATGCGGTCTTTCCCACCTCGATCGAGTCGAACGTGGCGGCACCCTGCGCGGTGGCCGCCCAGCCGTTCGGCGCGCGGAGGCCAAGACGGACTTTGCTCATCATGGCCGGGGTGTGATTGGCGAAGCGAACCTCGACGGAGAGATCGGCACCGATCGCAGCTTCCGAAACCACAGGAATCGCCTCAAGGCGAACGCCCGCAGGCGATGTGCCCGCATCGCGCAACGCACCGTCAAGAAGGTGAGTCTCGGGATCGGAAACCGGCACACGTGATCGCACGAGCAAGAACGTCTCGGGACGGGCGTCAGCCGGCAGCTTGGTGCCGCGATCGAATCCTTGACTCCGGTAGCTGGACGCTGCGATCGCGCGGATGTCCGCATAGGTACGAGCCGCGGAGCGAGACATATCGCCGGTGGGAATACTCACGATGCCCGCGCCCTTGGCATCATTCGGGTAGTAGTACAGCTTCGCGGGCGAGAAGGGCTGAAGGAACTCTCGGGTGATCTGATCCCCGCAGTACGTCGGATCGCCAGCCTTCTCGTACGCGATGGTCGCGGCGCGCGCGGCCATTTGATGCTCGCCATGCGTGCCGGGACCGGGCCACATCGTGAGGATCACTTCCGGCCGCTCCAGTCGCACCCGGCGCACCACGTCGCACAACCAGATGTCACCCCAGTGCTTCTGAACTTCCTCGGCGGACAGAGTGAAGTAGAAATCCTGAAGGCCGATGAACTGCGGCGCGCTCACGCCGACCATGGCCAAGGACCGGCGCTCTTCCTCCTGCCGGATCAGACCAAGTGAAGGCCCGCTCTCGCGACCGATCGCGTTGCCCCCGCCTTCGCCGCCGGTCAGTGTGATGACCGTGCCTTTGAAGCCTTCATCAAGCAGATAGCGGGACAACGTTGCCAGAACACCAGTGTCGTCGTCGGGATGCGCGCCGATGAACATGACATCGACGTCCATCAGGTCCACGCCCGTGCCGGTGCCGGCCTGAGCTTTTACCGAAGCGCTCTGTGTTGAGACCAAAGCCAGGGCAGATGCCATCGCCATCAAACTCGCGATCCGTTTCATCGTTTCTCCTGACGTGATCTTAGTGTTGCCCCTTGCATCGGGACATTCGCAGAGCAGGATCCGGATGCCGCTTCAGGCCGCCGGCTGAGAGCTCAGACGGGAACGGGGAACGCGAATCGATTCCCGCCGCAGCTTAGGCGGCGGCTTTGATCTTCTCTATCGCCTCGAGCACCTTCGCGGCGTGGCCGTCGACCCTCACCCGACCGAACACCTTCCGCACCACGCCGCCGCCATCGATGATGAACGTCGACCGGATGATGCCCATGAACTTGCGGCCGTAGAGAACCTTCTCGCCGTAAGCGCCGAACTTGGTGGCGAGCGCGTTGCCTTCGTCTGAAAGCAGCGGGAAGTTCAACTTGTATTTCTTCTTGAACTTGTCGTGTGACTCGAGTGAGTCGCCGCTCACTCCAAAGACCATCGCGCCGGCTTTCTTGATGGCGGCCTGGCTGTCACGGAAGTCGCAGGCCTCTTTGGTGCAGCCCGGCGTGTCGTCCTTCGGATAGAAGTACAGCACGACGATCTTGCCCTTCATGTCCTTGAGGCTCACTTTGCCGCCTTCCGACGACTCCATCGTAAACGCGGGGGCCTTCTTGCCTTCTTCAATCATCGCCATGCTGGTTCTCCTTAGACGGTTCATATGAAGTCTACGCGCGGGTCCGGCGTCCGGTCGTGAGAAAGTTTCTCCATGGACTACGTGAAACTTGGCAAGAGCGGTCTGGAAGTCTCACGCATCTGCCTCGGGTGCATGAGCTACGGTGTTCCAGAACGAGGCACCCATCCGTGGACCCTGAACGAAGAGCGGACGCAGCCCTTCATCAAACAGGCGCTGGACCTGGGCATCAATTTTTTCGACACCGCCAACGTCTACTCGGACGGCACGAGCGAGGAGATCGTGGGCCGCGCGCTGAAGAAGTACGCCAGGCGAGACGAGGTCGTGATCGCTACGAAGGTTCATCAGCGCATGCGGCCTGGGCCGAATGGCGCGGGCTTGTCCCGCAAGGCCGTCATGTCGGAGATGGACGCAAGCCTGAAGCGGCTGGACGTCGACTACGTGGACCTTTATCAGATCCATCGATGGGACTACGACACCCCCATCGAGGAAACGCTGGAGGCCCTTCACGACCTGGTGAAGGCGGGCAAGACGCGCTATCTCGGTGCCTCCTCCATGTTCGCCTGGCAGTTCGCGAAGGCGTTGCACATCGCCGACCGTCGCGGCTGGACGCGTTTTATCAGCATGCAGAACTACGTCAACCTGCTTTACCGCGAGGAAGAGCGGGAGATGATTCCGCTCTGCCAGGTCGAAGGGATCAGCCTGCTTCCCTGGAGCCCTCTCGCGCGCGGTCGCCTGACGCGCGACTGGGACACGCAGACAGAGCGCGTTCAGTCGGATGCCTACGGCAAGTCGCTCTACATCGGTACTGAGGACGCCGATCGCCGCGTGGTCGAACGCGTGGGCGAAGTGGCGGCGGCCCGAGGCATTGCCCGCGCGCACGTGGCGCTGGCGTGGGTTCTGCAGAAGTCTCCAACTGCCTCACCGATCGTCGGCGCCACCAAGACCTACCATCTCGACGACGCGGTGGCAGCCCTGTCCGTCAAGCTGACATCTGAAGAGATCGCGAGTCTGGAAGAGCCGTACGCGCCGCATCCCGTCACCGGTTTCATCTGAGAGGCGCCCGAGCTTTCCGAGTCTGCCGGACGCGTGGACCCAGAACCTGAGCTAGGAGTCCGTGGTGAAAGTCGACCGCGAACGAAAGGGGGAGATTTTTCGTCGGATCAAGGCGCCGAACCGCGGGAATACCGGGAGTATTTCAAGGTTTGGCAACGCAGAGCTGGCGGAAAAGATCCGCTTTCGACGCGGAGGGACTTTCACCACGGGCTGCTAGAGCATCGCCTCGACGTAACGCGCGATGGCCAGGCACGATGTCAGTCCGGGAGACTCGATGCCGATGAGGTTGATCAGGCCGGCGTAGCCTCGGTCGGTCTCGTCCCGGATGATGAAATCTTTCGCGGGCTCTCCGGGTGCTTGAACCTTGGGTCGAATGCCGCTGATGTCGGGGGACAAATCCTCTTCGGTCAGGCTCGGCACCAGACGCCTCACACCTTTGGCGAACGCGGCGCGCTTGTCCGCTTCGACGCGATAGTCGAGTTCGCGCGAACCCGTGAACTCAGCGTCCGGACCGAAGCGCACGCGGCCTGCGACATCGACCAGGGCATGAACGCCGAGGCTGACCGCAGTGGGAACGGGATAGACGAGCCGGCTCACCATCTTTGACTTGGAAGCGGAGACCGAAAAATAGCTGCCTTTGCAGTAGTGCAGACGATAGCCGGCCTTGTCGACGTCGATGCCGACGAGCGCCGCGACGGTGTCGCATTCGAGACCCGCCGAGTTGATCACGCGCTCGCTGGTGAAACTCTCGACACCGCTTGGCGTGTTGATCGAAACCTTGTACTCGCTGTTTTGCTTCTCAAGTCCCACCACTTCGGCGCTCGACTGAAAGGTGGCACCCTTCATCTTTATTTCATGAAGGAGCGAATCCATCAGGCCGTGAGCGCTGATGACGCCGGTGGTCGGAGAAAAGATCGCTGCAACGGCCGGAACGTAGGGCTCGAGTTCCTGCGAGCGTGCCCCGGTGATCAGCTCCATCTCAACGCCGTTCTGACCGCCGGTCACCATGATCTTCTCAAGGTGGGCGACCTCTTCCGGGATCATGGCTACGATGATCTTGGTGGTGCGCACGTGCGAGACGTCGTGCCTGGCGCAGTACTCGTAGAGGAGCTTGTTCCCCTCGACGCAAAGGCGGGCTTTGAGTGACCCCGGCGCGTAGTACATCCCCGCGTGGATAACCTCGCTATTGCGGCTCGATGTCTCCGTGCCGTGATGCTCACGGCGTTCGAGAAGGATCAAGTCGGGAAATCGGTCAGCAAGGCGAGCGGCGATGGCGAGACCCACGGCGCCGGCGCCAATGACCGTAAGAGACGTGTCGCTCATGTCCGACGAATCATAGGCGAGGGGGCCGGCGCGATGGAACGTTCCAATGCCCCCTTTCTGACTGGTCTAGGGCTGAACCGGCGTCGCCTTCGGCAGAGTGCGTCCTTTTTCGGTAAGAACCGTGCGCAGCAGATCCGGTCGATCGCTGATCAGGCCATCGACTCCCATTTCGATGAGGCGCGCCATGTCGGCTGGGTCGTTTGCGGTCCACGGAATAACGAGCAGACCAAGGCCGTGCGCTTCCTTGACAAGGGCCTCATTCACGTCTCCGAAGTTCGGCGACCAGACGTCGCCGCCTGCGGCCTTCACGACCTTCGGAACCGAACCGCCGAAATCATCCACATCGAGCCCGCCCAGCCAGGCCGACGGCCCAGGCTTGCCGATGCCGATGTTGTCGTCATTCCCCTGTTGAGTGGTGAGACACACGGTGGCGATCTCGGGTGCCATCTTCTTGACCACATTGAGCGTGCTCCAGTCGAACGACTGGATGGTCGAGCGCTTTTCCATTCCCGCCCTACGGATTTCCTTAATCACCGCCTCCGCGAAGGCCTGCGCGTTGGGCGTCGCGTTTGGGGTGCGGGGATCCAGCTTCGTTTCGATATTGAAGCGAACCTTGGTGTTGCCCGATTTCTTGACCAGAGCAAACACGTCGCTCAGTTTCGGAATGCGCTGGCCTTCAACCGCCACCTGATCCTTGAACCGCATGGCGTACGGTGTGCCCGACTTGATGCGTCCGACGTCGTAGCGAAGAATCTCCGCATAGGTCATGGAAAACATCGATGGGCCGGTCTTGGTCAGCCACTCGCCCTTGGCGTCGCGGGTGATGTCGGGGTTGAGTTCGGAGTCGTGAGTCACCACCAGGATCCCGTCCTTGGTGAGTGCGGTGTCCAGTTCCAGCGTGGAGACGCCGAGGGTCAGCGCATGGGCGAAGGCGGCGAGGGTGTTCTCGGGGCGAAGACCGCGGGTGCCGCGGTGGCCCTGCAGATCGAATGAGGCATCGGCGGCCAAGGCAATCTCCTTCTGGTTCTGGTCGAGACGCAATGCAACGAAAACGGCAAGGCCGGCGAGACCGGTCGTAAGCAGGCGGCGCTTCAGGTTCATGCCCATCAGCCTAACTCTGGTTATCCTTGGCTTGTCTCATGATCACCACCCATAAGATCGTCTGCCCCCATGACTGCCCGGACACCTGTGTCGCGACCGTTGAGGTCGAGAATGGCAAGGCGATCAGGATCGGCGGCGATCCGGGGCATTCGTTCACCCAGGGATTTCTCTGCGCGAAGGTTAATCAGTACCTAGACCGCGTCTATTCACCCGACCGCATCCTTCATCCCTTGAAGCGCGTTGGCAAGAAGGGCGAGGGCAAGTTCGAGCAGATCACTTGGGAACAGGCGATCGCCACGATTGCGGCGAAGTTCAAGGAGGCGATCGCGAGCGACGGACCCGAATCAATCCTGCCCTATTCGTACGCCGGCAATATGGGCCTGCTTCACTACGGAAGCCTGGATCGTCGCTTCTTCGGTGCGATCGGCGCGTCCCTGCTCGACCGGACCATCTGTTCGTCCGCCGGGTTCGAGGGCTACAAAGCGGTCGTGGGCGCGACCATCGGTTTCGATCCCGAGAAGGTGGAGAACGCGAAGCTGATCATCGCCTGGGGCGCGAACATTATCTCTTCCAACGTGCATTTCTGGCCGTTCGTGGAAGAGGCGCGCAAGAAGGGCGCGCGCCTGATCGTGATCGATCCTTATCGCTCGCGCACTGCGGACAAAGCCGACTGGCACATTGCTCCCCTGCCCGGCACCGACGGCGCCTTGGTGCTAGCCATGATGAACACCCTCTTCCGCGACGGACTCGTGGATGAGGACTACATCACGAAGTACACGCAAGGCGTAGAGGGCCTGCGCGCGCGCGCCAACGAATGGACACCCGCCCGGGCTGCAGTGGAAACCGGTCTTAACGTCGCGACGATCGAGAAGATCGCACGGGAATATGGAACCACCAGGCCCAGCGCCATCCGGGTGAACTACGGCCTCAATCGCGCGGCGGGCGGAGGCAATGCGGTTCGTCTCATCACGTGTCTGCCTGCCCTCGTCGGCGACTGGCGTCACGTCGGAGGCGGCATCCAGCTGTCGTCGTCGGGAACCTATCCGCTCAACAACAACGTCCTTGCGCGGCCTGAGATGACCCGCGCGGGGACTCGGACGATCAACATGTCGGCGCTCGGCGAAGCGCTCGATCCATCTCTGAAGCCGAAGGTCCGAGCGATGTATGTCTACAACTCGAACCCCGCGGCGGTGGCGCCAGATCAGAACGCGGTGCGACGCGGTCTCGCGCGCGAGGATCTTTTCGTCGCGGTTCACGAACTCTTCCGCACCGACACCGTCGACTGGGCCGACATCGTGTTGCCCGCCACCACCGTGCTCGAACACACCGACCTCTTTCGCTCGTACGGTCATCTGCGAATCGCCCTGAATCAGCCGGCCGTCCAGCCCCTTGGCGAGTCGCGCTCAAACACCGACGTCTTCCGCGCCCTCGCCAAAGAGATGGGCCTAACCGACGCGCGATTGTTTGAAGATGACGAAGCCCTCCTCCATCAAGCGGTTGACTGGAAACATACGCGTCTCGAAGGCATCACGATCGAGCGGCTCAAGAGCGAGACACACGCGCGGCTGAACGTGCCGGAGGAATGGGCGCCTTTCGCGAACGGGAACTTCCCAACCATCTCGGGGAAATGCGAGTTCTACTCCGAGACCGAGAAGGCCGCGGGCCGCGATCCTCTGCCAAATTACATCCCGCCACGCGAAGGGCCGATCAGCAATCCGGTGCTCGCGAAAACCTATCCGCTCGCGTTCATCTCGCCGCCCGCGCATCACTTCCTCAACTCGACCTTTTCGGGTCAGCCGATCTTTGTTCGTCGCGAAGGCGGCGAGCCCGCGCTCACCATTCATCCTGATGACGCGCGCGCGCGGGGCATCGTGGAAGGCCAGATGGTCCGCACCTTCAACGCACGCGGAGAGTTCTTTGCGAAGGCACATGTCTCAGACGCCGCGCGGCTGGGCGTGGTCGTCGGCCTGTCGATCTGGTGGGCCAAGCTCTGCCCCGGCGGCAGCAATGCGAATGCGGTGACCGGCCAGGCGCTCACAGATCTCGGAGGAGGCGCCACGTTCTACGACGTGCTGGTGGATGTCGAACCGTACGTGGGCCGCGTCCCTTTGTCCGACACAGCGGTCCACGTGCCCGCCTCCGCGTGAATATCCGTCTGCTGTACGCCGCGTCGGAGCACGACGCCGACATCCTCTACCCCACTGGCTTCTTCGCGCCTGATCCGTTCCTCTGCCTGATCAAAGGGCATCGCATCATTCTGGTGATGAGCGACCTGGAGATGGATCGCGCGAAACGTGAATCGAAGGCGACCGACGTCTGGTCGTGGACGCAGATGGCGAAGCGCGCCGGCAACCCCGGCTTCGCGCCAAAGACGGAGCACGTCATCGTGGCGTGCCTGCGCCGACTAGGAGTCCGCAGCGTTGAGGTCCCCGGATCATTTCCGCTGGGCCTTGCGCGCAAGCTCGAAGATCTCGATGTCCGGATCGATGTCGTCGACGAGCCGTTCTGGCCGGAACGCGAAATAAAGACGCGCGATGAAGTGAAGAAGATCGAAACATCTTTGCGCGCCGCCGAGTCTGGGTTGCTCGCCGGGATCGAATCCCTCAAGGCCTGCCGCATCGGCCGCGACGGCTGGCTCTATTCAGGCAAGGCGAAGTTCACGTCCGAGGACTTGCGTGGCGTCATCGACACCACCATCCAACGACTCGGCGGCATTCCGGTTCGTACGATCTGCGCGGGGGGCGACCAGGCGGTCGATCCGCATGAGATCGGGCACGGTCCACTGCGCGCGCACAAGCCCATCGTAATGGACATCTTCCCTCGCTCGCAGGCGACAGGCTATTTCGGAGATCTGACGCGTACGGTCGTGCGGGGCCAGGCCAGCGAGAAACTCAAAGATGTCTACGCGCTGGTGCAAGAAGGCACGGAACTGGGACATCGATCCATTCACGACGGTGCTTCCGGCAAGAAGATCCACGACGACATCCTGGCGCTGTTCGACTCCCGTGGATTCAAGACCGGAATGAAGAACGGACGGATGCAGGGGTTCTTCCACGGCACAGGTCACGGTCTCGGACTACAGATTCACGAAGCGCCTTCGATCGGACGACGCGGTTCGATTTTGCGGGCGGGCCATGTGGTGACGGTGGAGCCGGGTCTCTACTATCTCGGGATAGGCGGCGTGCGCATCGAAGACGTGGCACTGGTGACGAAAACTGGATCACGAAATCTCACCCGCGTCGCGAAAATCCTCGAGATCTAAAATCGTCTGACGGATCACGGGTGTTTGGCGGTGACCCAGTATCCGGCGCGGGTTCGGACCTCCGCTTTCCGGCCTTTCAACCTGAGCTCGACCTTGTGCCAACCGGGCTGCGTCACTCCTTCCGGGGCGTATCTCAGGATGTATCGCTTTCCCATCGCTTCCGCGATCTCGGTAAACGCGGCCTTCAACCGGTCGAGAGATTCCGCTTCCCAGTAGCGGCCTCCGGTGGCCTCAGCGATCTGCCGCAAAGCCCATGCGGGTTCGAATTCCAGCGTTGAGGTGTTCGCCGCAGAGTAGATCCCCCAGCGGAGAGAATCGCTTGAAGAGACCGCAGGCTTCGGCCCCGTTGGCGGCTGCAGGCTCACGACGTGGATCACTGCGTTGGATCTCTCCGCCACCGAGCGAATCTGTCGCCAGTCCAGCCAACTGAGATTGTCGAAGCCGTCCGTGAAAAGGACGACCAGCGATCGTCCTGGCGATTTCGGCAAGGTAAGCGCCGCGTAGAGCGCGTCCATGATGGTCGTCCCACCCCCGGAGACGAGCTTTTCGATCGCCTGGCGCACCTGTGCTTTGTCCGTCGTTGGCTGAACTGCCCACGAAACGTCATCGCCAAAACCGAACAGACTGGCTTTATCCTCCGGACGCAGCGACTCCAGCAGGGCGTGGCTCGCCGCTCGCAAGGCCGTCAGTTTCGCTCGATCGACGCTGCCACTCACATCAAAGGCAAGGACAGCCAGGAGCGGATGCGTATCGGAGGCCGCGAGTTCGATCACCTGCGGAGTTCCGTTGTCTCGCAGCTTGAAATCCGTCGCCTTCAAACCGGTGACCGGCACGCCGTGACTCGATACGAAAGCGTCGATGTAGACATTCTCGACTTCGACACCAAAGACCGGCGGTGTCCGCGGTTGGTCCTGAGCGGTGCTGCTTAGGAAAACACCGAGGGCCAACGCAACGAGGGTCATGGCGAGAGGCCCCTTCTAAGTGTCGCAAGAAGCGTTTCGCCGTCGTTTGTCTGCGTGACCAGATAGGGCAGCCAAGGATCGTAGGTAATGCGATGCTTTGTGGCTTCAAGCCCCGCGGCAAGCGCATCCCGAGCACCCTCCGGATCGCCTTGAAGGAAGAGCACGTGCGAGAGGGCCACGAAAGGCGTCTCCGCCAGCGGTTGAAGCGCAATCGCGGCACGGTAGTGCGTCTCTGCTTCGGTCCACTTGCTTGCCTCTTCAAGGACGCGGCCTAGAAAGAGGTGCGACAAATAGTGCGAGTCCGCATCGCCGATCTTGAGCGACGCTTCAAGCGTGGTGCGGGCGGCATCGCGCATCCCCAGGCGCCATTGCACTCGTCCCAGGCGCACTTTTGCTTCCGCGAGATTTGGGTCAGCCCGGGCCGCCTTCTCGAACGCCTGCCTCGCGCCTTCCTCGAGGCTGTGAATCTGCATCTTGAGTTGAGCGCCTTGTCGAGCAAGGACCGCCCCGCCCGCAGGAGTTGAAGGCGAAGGCGCCAGCGTGAAAAACGCGCCCGTCTCGAGTGCTACACCCAGTGCCATCGTGAGGGGCACGTCGTTTGGATACATTCTCAAACCGGAGCGCGCCCAGAGCGCGGACTCCACGGAGCAGTGAGACCAACGCGCTTGGCGCGACATGCCAAGGTAGAAGGGACGCAAAAACTCACCGGCCTTGGGATCGACGAGCTTGAGGATCGCGGACAGGTGAACGATGGCCTCGGCCGATAGACCGACGCCGCAGGTCGGCGGCTGCTCGTTCGTCGGAGGACGAAACTCCTGCTGAATTTCTCGGTCTCCATGGAGAAGAATCGCTGCGCGTAACGGAAACCGGACGAAGGCCTGACGCTCGGGACACTGCGCGCAGCTTCGAATGGTGACGACCACTTCTTTCAGCCTCTTGATCTGAAGACGGAGGCGTTCGTCGTTCCAGTTGCCCAGGAATGCCAGCGCCTCATCATGGTCGCCCGAGACATATTGCTGGACGAACTCTCGATAGTCTGCCGGAAGAGCCGCAACCTGCGGAGCGCTTTCTGCGACCGGCGCAGTCTGAAAGAGATTCCCGGCGTCGATGCGAGTCACTGCGGCGCAGACAAGACACCCAACGAGAAACGCTCTCCTCGCGAACAATCTGGGGCTCAAAGAAGACTCAAGCTTTACCGTGCGCCACGACATCACGAGGGCACGAAGTTCACCATCGTGCTTCCGGTGCTGGTGGTGGTCGATCCAAAGGCCAAGAGGCGCGAAGACCGCCTAAGCATTCACGAAGGAGAGAGAACGAAGGCCGAATTACTCGGCCGTAGCGACGGGGGTGCGGGAGGCTGAGCAGGCAAATTGATCCAGTGCGGCCCCCCCGCCTAATCGACCGGCTCGTAGCAGGAACGGTTTTCCTGGCACAGCTCGGGCGAGCAGCAGACGTCGTCGGGGCCAATCACGGTGGCGGTGCGTGAGCACCAATATTGCGAGGTCGGCGAAGAGACGCGAAGGTCGACCGCCTGCCGTCCAAGCACGTAGTACATCTTCGTACGGATGCGCTTGCAGGGAATGATGTCGGGCTCGGTCGCGGATGCCTGCGTCGCGAGAGCGGGAGTCGAAAGAGTTTCTGTCATGGCGGCGTTCTCCTTTGACTACGCGAGTTGCGCGAGGGTGCGGCGAACCAGGGTCTGGACCAGGCTGACCTTGTAGCCGTTGTCGGAGAGTGGAGCGGCTCCCACGATGGCGGCGCGCGCCGCGTCCACGAACGTCGCTTCATTGAACGGCTTGCCGACGAGGGCGGCCTCGGCCCGGGTGGAGCGCCACGGGATGGGTGCGACCGCACCCAGAACCACGCGAGCCTCTTTCACCACCAAAGCTTCGAGAGTCACCGACACGGCGATGGAAACCAGAGGCCAGTCGAACGCCTGTTTTTCCCGAACGTCTTGATAGACCGACCGTCCGGTGGCGGCCGGCACACGGATTTCGGTCAGAACCTCGGCGGGCAGAAGGACATTCTCGACCTCTGGGTTTTTCGAAGGCAGAGTGAAAAAGTCGGACGCAGCAACGGTGCGCGAGCCCTTCGGGCCATCGAACACGAAAGAGGCGCCGAGTGCCACGAGGGCGACCGCGGTGTTGGAAGGATGCGGTGCGTAGGAAGGTCCGCCGCCGAAGATCACGTGGTAGCGATTTTCGCCGCCCACCGCGTAGCAGACATCGCCGCCCTTCTTGAGGCACTTGTATTCCTCGAGGCGGTAGTACCAGCAGCGCGGACGCTGAAGAACGTTGCCGCCGAGGCTCGCGACATTTCGCACCTGGGGCGATGCGGCTTCACCCGCCGCCATGGCGAGCGCGGTGTGCGTCTTCTTGATCCGCTCATCGGCGGCGACATTGGCGAGCTTCACGAGGGCGCCGATACGCAGCGAGCCGTCGGCTTCCACCTTGATCGCATCCATCCCCGGAATGCCTTTGAGATCCACCAAGCGAGGCGGTTCGACGAGGTGTTCTTTCAGGTGGTCGATGACATCGATGCCACCGGCCTTGTAGACGCTCCAGGGCTTTTCTTGAACCAGATCCTTCGCCTGCGCGAGGGTAGTGGGCTTGACGACTTCAAAGCGATTCATGGACTAAGCCCTCCGCCGGGCTTCGGCGAGTGCCGCCAGCATCCGGTCTGGCGTGATGGGAATCGATCGGACACGAGCGCCCGTGGCGTTGAAGATCGCGTTTGCGATCGCGGCCAGAGCGGGAACGGCGGGCGGCTCTCCGATGCCGGCGGTGGACGTGTTGTTGCCGAGGTTCGCGACCGGAGTCAGGATCGACATCGCCTCGAACATGTCGCTTGGCGCGAGGATTTTGTACGACTCCATGTTTCCGTTGACCATGGTTCCGTAACTTCGATCCAGCGTCCGATCTTCAAAGAGCGCCCAGGAGGCGCCCTGGATCAAGGCACCGATGACCTGGCTTTCCGTGGTCATGCTGTTGACCGGAATGCCGCAGTCGTTGACCGAGACCATCTTGATGATCCTGACCTGGCCCGTCTCGACGTCCACTTCAACTTCGCACATCTGCAGGCCCGCGATCTCACTGCGGTAGAGCTCGTATTGCTTCTTGCGCTCGGCCGTGGCCGCAACCTGCTCGCCCGCGATCTTCGCGGCGGCCTGTTTGAAGGTGAGGCTCTTCGATGGCTTGGCTGCGATGAACACCTTGCCGCCACTCGCTTCGAGGTCGTCGGGGCCTGTGGCTCCAAGTGCCGGAGCGACGGACGCGAACAGCTTCTGCTTCGCATCGTACGCCGCCTGACGCACGACGGGCGCGACCGAGTTCGTGGTGTTGCTGCCGCCCGAACCCGGACCTTCCGGCCATCGGGTGTCGCCGATATGCATCGTGATGTCTTGGGGCGCAAGGCCAAGCTCTTCGGCGGCAACGATCGCCATCGCAGTCCGGAAACCGCTGCCGATGTCCTGGGCGCCCGAGAAGCATTCGACCGATCCGTCGCGATGGATCCGGACTTCACAGCCGACGCCGCTGCCTCGCGCCACCACGTTCCATTCGCCGTTCGCCATCCCAATCCCGCGCTTGGTTGAACGGGAGGGCGTTCCACCGCTCGCAGGCTCGTACACGCCCGCCTTTTTGTTGCGACGCTCCCAACCGATCGCTCTAGCGCCGATGTCGTACTGCATCTGGCGCACAGGCGAAGGATCGTTCTTGCGGCGCAGCTCCAACGGATCCATCTGAAGCTTGTCCGCGAGTTCGTCAACGGCGGACTCGAGACCGAAGGCGCCCTGAGGATGCCCGGGAGCGCGCAGGGGTGCCGCGGGCCCGGCATTGGTGAAGACGCTGTGGTCTTCGCCGAGGATATGGGGCGTCGTCTGATAGAGGTTGCTCAGAGGGGCGGCGGTTCCGGCACCCGGCGCGATGCCAGCCGAGCCATACGACTTGTGATGAATGGCGGTGAACGTCCCGTCTTTCTTGGCGCCGATGTTCAGCGTCATGAGAGCGGAGGGCGCGTTGCCCGTGCACAGATGCTCCTGTTTGCGGTCGAGCATGAGCTTGACCGGCGCGCCCGCCGACTTCGCGAGACGACAAGCGACCACCGCGAACTGACTCCCGGAGGCAGAAGGAGCAAGCTTGCTGCCGAAGCCGCCGCCCATGTGCTCGGTGATGACGCGGACTTTGGTGCGAGGAATGCCGAGCGCTTCCGCAACGCCTTCCTTCACGGTGAAGACGCCCTGGGTGGAGGCGTAAATGGTGAGTTCGTCGCCCTCCCACTGCGCGATCACGCCGTGAGTTTCGAGCGGAGCGTGGGTGTGGACCGAGACGCGATACGTCGCCTCAACTCGAACATCCGCCTCTGCGAGACCGGCAACGATGTCCCCACGCTTCAATCCACGGCCCGTCTGCGGACCGAGGATGTTGCCATTGCGCGGAATGGAGGCATTGCCGGGCACCTGCTCCGGCGTGTAGACAGGCGACGCGTTCGGCTCCATCGCCTTTTCGAGGTCCGTGACGAACGGTTTCTCGTTGTAAGTGATCTCGATGAGCCGCGCAGCATCTTCCGCGATCTCGGGCGTGGTGGCGGCAACCGCAGCGACGTCCTGGCCCGCGAAACGCACCGTGCGCGATTCCGTCGTCCACACGGCTTTGACGCCGGGAAGCGTCTCCGCCTTCGACGTATCGATCTTGACCACCTCGGCATGTGGCACCGAAGAGCCCACCATGCGACCCCACAGCATGCCGGGCAGCTTGATGTCGTAGGTGTACTTGGCGCGGCCGGTGACTTTGAGCGGCCCCTCGAGACGCGGGTAGCGGCCCTTCATCACCGAAAACTTTGTATCAAGGTCCCACGGCTTGAGATCGCCGACGGCAGGATTGATGTCCATCTCGACCGGCTTGCCTTCGAAGCCGGCCTTGGCCTTCATCTTGACGGTGGGGATGGGGGGAGTGGGCTGGGGTGCGGGTTGCTGAGCCATGAGCTACTCGCCTTTCCTGGACACGGTCTTCATCGCGGCGGGCTTCGTGGACGCCATCACCTTCGCCGCCTTGCCGACCGCTTCAAAGATGCGGCCGTAGGTTCCGCAGCGGCACAGATTGCCGGCGAGCCCCGCCTTGATCTCATCCAGACTCGGATTGGGATTCTTTTTGAGCAGAGCCGTGCAGCTGACGATCATGCCCGGTGTGCAGAAACCGCACTGGTAGCCATCGCACTCGACGAACGCCGCCTGAATGGGCGACAGCTTCTCCGGCGTACCGAACGACTCCACCGTCGTGATCTCGTGGCCCACCGCGTCCCACGCCATGATCATGCAGGCGTTGACCGTGCGGCCATCCATCATCACAGTACACGCACCGCAACCGCCGCGGTCGCAGACTTCCTTGGCTCCGGTGATCTCGAGCTCGTTGCGCAGCGCGCGAAGCAGGGTGACTCGGGGCTCCACGGTCACCT
>JBDSLN010000069.1:0-4109 GCA_039916365.1 Vicinamibacteria bacterium | reverse complement strand
CGGTTCGCGCCGCGGTTGTCCGCGCGGGCAAGGAAGGGGTGGCGGTCCGCGAAAGCGGCCTGCGCGCGCGAAGCGACGACGGCGCTCGAGACGTGTCCATTGAGGTGATTCCGGTGAAGGCGCAGGGAGCAACGGAGCCCGGCTTTCTTATCCTCTTTCATAGCGCTCCGTTTGATGGCTCTGCGGGTCAAGACACTGAGGCATCGGCCCCCGCAGCCGGCGGGTCTTCTTCGACCGAGCGTTCAACCGAGTTGCGCCTGGAGCAGGAACTGGGGGCCACGCGCGATTACCTGCAGTCGATGGTCGATCAGCAGGAAAGCGCGAACGAGGCGCTTCAAGCGGCCAATGAAGAGGCTCAGTCAGCGAATGAGGAACTTCAGAGCACCAACGAAGAGCTGGAGACTTCGAAGGAAGAGATCGAGTCGAGCAGCGAGGAACTGGCGACCATCAACGACGAGTTGAACGAGCGCAACCGCGAACTCAACCGCGCCAACAATGATCTCGTCAATCTGTTCTCGAGCATTCAGACCGCCGTCGTGCTCGTCGGTCCTGATCTGCGCATCCGCCGCTACACGCCTCTCGCCGAGATCCTTCTGAGTCTCATTCCCGCGGACATCGGACGACCCCTCGCCGACATCGCGCTGAACCTCCAGCAGCTTCCCGACCTGACGCCTCTGCTCAAGGCAGTATTCGACAGCGCTGAGTCGAAGGAATTCGAGGTGAGGGACAAGGACGGTCGCTGGTATTCCCTGCGTCTTCGTCCTTACCGCACCATAGACAACACCATCGACGGCGTGGTGGTCGTGGTCGTGGACATCGACCTCCTGAAGCGCGCGCACAACTACACCGAAAGCATTGTTGCGACGGTGCGTGAGCCCTTGCTGGTGCTCAACGCCGACCTGCGCGTGCGCTCGGCCAGCGCGTCTTTTTATTCCACGTATATGGTGAATCCCGACGAAACGATCGGGCGTCATCTCTATGACCTCGGCAACGGACAGTGGAACATCATGGAACTCCGCCGGGTTCTTGAAGAGATTCTTCCCCAACAGAATCAGGTCACCGACTTCGAAGTCGAGCATCACTTCGATCGCATCGGAACCAGGACAGTGAGACTGAACGCCCGTCGCCTGGTGCAGCTCAAGGAACACGATCCGCTGATTCTGCTCGCCATCGAAGACGTGACTGAATCGAAGCGGCAGGCGACCGCGTTGCGGCAGTTGGCGAGCGACCTTTCCGAAGCGGATCGTGGGAAGAACGAGTTTCTTGCCATGCTGGCGCACGAGCTGCGCAACCCGCTCGCGCCCATCCTCAATGCGGTCGAGATCCTTCAGGTGCCGGAGGTCAAGGAAGAAGACACTGTTCCGGCGTTCGCCATGCTCACCAGGCAGTTGAAGCAGATGGTTCGGCTGGTGGACGACCTTATGGATGTCAGCCGCATCAGCCTTGGCAAGATCGACCTTCGGCGCGAGCGTATCGATCTCACCTCCATCGTGACGGGTGTGGCGGATGCCTCGAGGCCCAACATTGCATGTCAGGAACAGCAGCTCACCGTCGTTCTGCCTTCTGAGCCGGTTCATGTCTTCGTCGATCCCACGCGTTTCAGCCAGGTGATCGGCAATCTGCTCAACAACGCAAGCAAGTTCAGCCGGGCGAAAACCGCCATCTGGCTCAGCCTTGCGCGCGAGGGCACAAATGCGGTGATCCGTGTTCGCGACAGCGGTATAGGGATCGCCGCCGAACAGATCCGGCGCATCTTCGACCTGTTCGTGCAGGGCGATACGTCTCTTGAGCGCTCGGTGAGCGGCCTCGGAATTGGCCTGACTCTGGTGAAGCGTCTCGTGGAAGCGCACGAAGGCACGGTGGACGTGCGGAGCGCGGGCCTGGGTGAAGGCAGCGAGTTCGTCGTGCGGCTGCCGCTCATGATGGGGGACTCTCGAATGTTGGAGAAGGGTCCCCGCCCTCCAGGTCTTGGGCACGCACCCAAGCGACGCATCCTGGTGGTGGACGACAATCGTGACTCAGCGGATTCTCTCTGCATGCTTTTGAAGCTCCACGGGCATGAGACCGAGTCGGCGCATGATGGGGAAGAGGCCGTGGCGGTGGCCGAACGCTATCGCCCGGAGGTGATTCTTCTCGACATCGGACTGCCCAAACTGAATGGCTATGAAGTCTGCCGAGTGATTCGCGCGCAGCCGTGGGGTGCCACCATGATCATTCTGGCCTGTACCGGCTGGGGCGAATCCGGCGCTCGCCAGGCCTCGACGGATGCCGGCTTCACCGCCCATCTGGTGAAGCCCATCAATCCGACCGAGCTCGAGTCTTTTCTCATTTAGTAGGCGATCTCGATCACGAGCCTTCGTTGGCACGGTTGGTGCTAAGCAAGACGGCATGAAATTCAGATCGAACTTGGGAGAGCTTTCGTGAACGGCCGGCAACTCAAGCGCTACGGCGACATCATTCGACTCCTGATTCGCTATGGGCGATCGGATCTCGCGAAACACGCGGCAGTCGAAGACCTTCCTGAAGAGGAAAACGTTGCGGCGTCCGCCTCGGTCATTGAACTCTCGGCGCGCTTCGCTAAAGACCTTGAGGAACTTGGCCCGACCTACGTGAAGCTTGGGCAACTCCTCTCCACGCGCGGCGACCTTCTTCCTCCCCCTTTCATCGAAGCGCTGACTCGGCTTCAAGACAACGTGGCGCCTTTCCCATTTGCACAAGTGGAAGAGATCGTCACCACCGAGCTCGGAATCAGAATCTCCAAGGCATTCGCTTCGTTTGAAGCCGAGCCGCTCGCGGCGGCCTCTCTGGGCCAGGTCCATCTCGCGACGATGCGCGACGGCCGCGAGGTTGCGGTGAAGGTTCAACGGCCCGGGATTCGTGACGAGATGGTGACCGATCTGGAAGTCCTTGGCCAGATCGCGGAGTTCGCTGACAAACACACGGAAGCGGGCAGGAAGTACGGCTACAGCCAGATCGTCGAGGAGTTTCGGAAGAGCCTCATGAAGGAGCTGGACTACCGCCAGGAAGCCCGCAATCAGGCGACCCTCCGGAGCAATCTCGCTCAGTTCGAGCACATCGTGGTGCCCATGGTGATCGAGGACTTCAGCACCTCAAAAGTGCTGACCATGGAATTCATCCGCGGAAGCAAGATCACCGAGATCGGCCCCTTCACGGAGCTTCCCGTCTCCGGCGGTGAACTGGCGGAGGAGCTCTTCCATGCCTATCTCCATCAGATCCTGGTCGACGGATTCGTTCACGCCGATCCTCATCCTGGAAACGTCCTTCTCACGCGGGACGGACGCATCGCCCTGCTGGATCTCGGCATGGTCACGAGGCTCAGCCCTGGCTTGCAGGAGAAGCTGCTTCAACTGGTTATGGCGATCAGTGAGGGCCGGGGCGACGAGGCGGCGAGCATCGCGCTGAGGATGGCAGAGGAAAGACCGGGGAGCGACGAACCGGAGTTCCGCCGACGCGTGGCGGAGATGGTGGTTGAGAATCGCGACTCGAAGATGGGGCAGATCTACGTGGGAAAGGTCGTTCTGGCCATCACGAAAACCTCCGGAGACTGCGGGTTCCGCGTCCCCTCGGAGTTGACCATGCTCGGGAAGACGCTCCTGAATCTCGACGAGGTCGGGCGCTCCCTCGACCCAAATTTCGATCCAAACGCGGCCATCCGCCGCCGTTCGCTCGAACTCACCCAGCGCAGGATGCGGCAAGCGATTTCCGCGGGAAATCTGTTCGGCACCCTCCTCGAGACCAAGGAGTTCATCGAACGTCTGCCGGGTCGCGTCAACAAGATCCTGGATCACGTCGCCGACAATCAGATCTCGCTGAAGGTCGACGCGATCGACGAGGAACTTCTCCTCGAAGGTTTTCAAAAAGTCGCCAATCGCATCACCATGGGCCTTGTGATTGCCGCGATGATTATCGGCGCGGCGCTGCTCATGCGGGTGGAGACATCCTGGACCATCTTCGGTTACCCCGGCATCGCCATGGTGTTCTTCCTGATCGCGGCTGCAGCGGGCCTGTGGCTAATGCTCCAGATCGTCCGGACAGACCACCAGACCAAGCGCAAAGCCCGCCCCCGTTCGAAAGGCACTCTATGAAAC
>JBDSLN010000068.1:0-6602 GCA_039916365.1 Vicinamibacteria bacterium | reverse complement strand
GTACTGGCTATAGCTCCCCTTCACGACCGTCTTCGCGTCGCCTGTGGGATCGAACGCGAAACCGATGCGAGGAGCAATGCTGGTGTTCGAGTAGATGGAAGGGCCGCCCGGAGCGCCACCCGAGATGTGATCGGCGCGAATGCCCAGGTTGAGGGTCAGGCGATCATTCACGTGCCACGAGTCCTGGGCGTAGCCGGCGAGTTTCTTGTTGCGCCCGTTCAGGTCATAACCGTAGCCGTACGCGTAGTACGGCTGGCCGCCGTAGTCGTAGTAGTACGTGTTGTTGGCGTAGCCGTAGCGATCGCGTGTCTTGCTGCGCTCGACCTCGATACCGAACTTGAGGTCGTGCTTGCCGAAGCCGTCTGCAAAATGCGAAATCGCACCATTGATCTGGTTTCGCCCGCGGTCGCCCGCATACGACCAGCCCTGCGAAACGGAGTACAGGCTGCTCGCGCCATCGAAATGAGAGGGCGCCTTCACCTTTGGATTGAGGTCGTAGAAGCCCGTCCACCCGGTGTACTTCATTTCGCTGAAGGTCTTCGGTCCGAAGATATGACGCCACTGTCCAAGCCACACCCACTCCGGGGCGTCTTCCTGGTTGGTCAGATCGTCGGTCGCCACCAGCAAGGGCACTCCGGCTCGTCCGATGATGTTGTACCCGTCGTATTGAAGATGAGCCATGAAGTTGTCGCTCGAACTCGGCTGGTAGTTCAACTTGAAGTTCACACGCGGGCTGACTTCGTCACGCACCGTGACCGGACCGGCGGGATCCTGATTGAGGTGGTAGCGCTGGGCGCTTGCGAAGAAGAAGAGCTTGTCCTTGATCAGCGGACCGCTGAACTGGGTGGTGAAGTCGGTGAACTTGTTCGTCTTCGCCGAGGTGCCAAGGGACGGGTTGATCTTCGTTATGTCGCTCTTGACATTCTTGCCCGCAAGGCCAGAGTTCGTATAGGTGAAGTCGAACAGACCGGCGTAGCGATTTCCACCGCTCTTGGTGATCGTGTTGACCACCGCACCTGTGAACGAGCCGTACTCGGCCGGAGCGCCGATGCCCACGATCTCAACTTCTTCAACGATGTTGAAGTTAAAGAAGGTCCACGCCGTGCCGCCGGAAGGATCACGGGTGTCTACGCCGTCGATCAACAAGCCGTTCGCCGATCCGGCGTCGCCACCGTACGCTGACTGGCTATTGATCCCGGGCGCGAAATTCAACAGGTTCGTCGCGGTGTTCCCTTGCCGGATCGGCATGTTGTACAGAAGATCCTGCGAGAGATTGTTCTGCGTGCTTGACGAAGTGGTGTCCACGACCGGTGCCTCGCCCACAACGTCCACGTTCTCGGACTTGCCGCCAACCTTCATCGAGAAGTCGACGGTCGCCTGACGGCCAACGGTCGCTACGATGTTCTCCTTTCGTTGACCCTGAAAGCCGGTCATTGTGACGCTGATGACATAGCCGCCTGGATCCACCGCGTTGAAGCGGTAGGTGCCAGCGGTATCGGTGACGGCGTCACGCGCTCCGGTCTTGCCGACGAGCTGAACCGAAACGCCCGGCAAAACACCGCCCTGCTCATCCTTAACGACGCCGGCGACCACGCCGGAGAAACTTTGGGCCGAGACGAGGCCCGGCAACGCCAGACTGATGGCCAGAAGAGCGGCCAGTGCGCGAAGATTTCTATTCATGATGTCTCCTAACGGATCGGCGACTTGACGGGTTTCCGGTCATGGCTGGCCGAGTACACCGTGGCGCCCACGCCGACCGCCATCAATCCCAGGGCGATCTTGCCGCCTGTGGTCTTGAAGAACGTGCGGTCGGTGCGGGGATTTCCCGTGGCGGGCGCCGCGGTGGTCTGAAGACGAACGGACGAATTCGCTCCAGCCGCCTGGGCCGCTCGCCAAAGTGAGGGCTTGGGTTCGGCGGCACCGGCCGCCGTCGCCATGATGCTCATGGCGAGAGTGGATGCGACGAAGCGCATCGTGGGTATCCGCATGTGACCTCCTGGAATGGGATGAAGCGTCTGAGTTCAGACAAAGAGGCGGGAACCAGCTCCGCCTCCGACGTTGAACGGATTAGAACGCCAAGCTCTCCCGCCGTCAAGCTCGCAGAAATAAACCTGTTCAAGACTTTGAAATGGTTCGCGCCGTTGACGTACGCGATTGCGAGCGGCTAGCGTCCGCTTTGGAATGAGCCGACGGAAGAAACACGAAGAACCTTCCGGTGAAGCACCTGCCATCGTGGCCCAAAGGCGTCAACGGAGGCCAATCGTGGTCGGCGCGCTGCTGATCCTAGCCGCGACGACGGTCGTGCTCGTCAGGAACCGACCGGCCACCTCAGCCGACGGCGCGCGTTCCGTTCTTGCGGCGCGTCGCGGTTCATCGGACGTGAATCTCATCATCGTCACGCTGGACACCACGCGTGCCGATCGATTAGGGGCATATGGATTCACCAAGGGCACCACGCCACATCTCGACCAGATGGCGGAGAACGCGGTGGTCTTCGAACATGCCACGTCCGCGGTGCCACTGACATTCCCGTCGCACACCACAATCTTCACCGGCGACTATCCGACGCGCCACGGCATCCGCGACAACGGCGGATTCTTTCTTGATCCGTCCGCCACGACCCTTGCCGAAATCCTGAAGAGCGCCGGCTACGCGACGGGCGCATTCATCGGTGCATGGGTGCTCGAGTCGCGTTGGGGCCTGGCGCAAGGCTTTGACAAATACTCTGACCAGTTCGATCTCTCGAAGTACAAGGTGATCTCGCTCGGTACCGTCCAGAAGAAGGGCGAAGAAGTCATGAACGACGCCCTCGGCTGGCTCGACACCGTGAAGACGAAGAAGTTCTTCGGCTGGGTCCATCTTTATGACGCGCACACTCCGTACGAACCGCCGGAGCCTTACGCGTCCCAGTTTCCCAATCAGCCCTACCTGGGGGAGATCGCCTACACCGACGCGCAGGTTGGACGCCTCCTCGACTGGCTCAAGACCAACGACCTCGACAGGAACACGGTCGTGATCGTCACGGCGGACCATGGAGAAAGCCTGGGCGATCATGGCGAAGCGACGCACGCCTACTTCGTCTACGACTCGACCATGCACGTACCTCTCATCGTGAAGACTCCGTGGAATGACAAGGGACGCAACGCGTCGATGGTTTCGTCCGCGGACATCTTCCCCACCGTGCTCGACCTTCTTGGACTTCCGGCTCCCAAGGTGACCATCGATGGGACGTCGCTCGCGCTCGGCGTCGTGAATCCTGCGGCAAAGGTCTCGGGCACCGCGTACTCAGAGACGTATTTCACGCGCTATCACTTCGGCTGGCAGCATCTGCGGTCGCTGCGCAACGACGACTACACCTACGTGGACGCGCCGGAGCCCGAGCTCTACGACCGACGCACGGATCCTGGCGAAACGTCCAATATCTATAAGGCGTTCTCGGCGCGAGCGGAGAATCTGCGGCTCAAGATCGAGACGCTCGCCAAGGCGGACGCCGGCAAAATTCCCGAAAGAAAGAGCCTTGACCCCGACACGCTGCAGCGCCTCGCCGCTCTCGGCTACGTCGGCAACGTCATCGACGTGAACCCCGACGCCGTGCTCCCCGATCCCAAGCTGAAGCTCCCGCTCTTCCAGAAAATGAACCGAGCGAAGGACCTCGCGCAGGACGACGATGTGGCGGGAGCAGCAACTCTTCTGCAAAGCGTGGTGGCCGAGGATCCGAACATCATGGACGCGCACCTCACGCTCGGGAACTGGTTGGTGCGATTGAAGCGCGGCGACGAAGCCATCGAGTCGTTCCGCCATGCGCTCGCCCTGAAGCCGGATGACGACATAGCACTCGGGAATCTAGCGCGCCTCTATCTTTCACGAGGACGAAAGAACGACGCGGAGGACGCTCTGCGCGTCTTCGAGACAGCGCTTTCGCGCAATCCCAAGAATCCACAGGCCTGGTTCCAGCTCGCCATCCTTTCCATGGACATCGGCGACGCGAAGAAGGCGCAAACGTCCTTCGTGCGCGCGGCCGAAGAGAACCCAAAGATGGGTGCTGCCTGGATTGGTCAGGGAGCGCTCGCTTTCGCGGCCGCGAATCTGCCGGAGGCCGAGCGGTTGATTCGGAAAGGACTCGAACTCGAGCCCGAAGTAAAGGGCGGGCGCTACAACCTCGCCCGTGTTCTTGAAGCACGCGGTCGATTCGATGAAGCTGCGTCGCTCTATCGCGCCGAGCTCACCACGTTCGCCGATCATGGAAAGGCGCGTTTCAATCTCGCGCAGCTTGAGCGTCAGCGCGGGAACATGCGCGGTTTCATGGATGAGCTTCGAACCTCAACGGCAAAGGCTCCCGACTTTGGTCCCTCCTTCTTCTTCCTCGCGCGTGAGGAAATGAACGCGGGCCGGCTCGAGGTAGCGCGTGATCTCGCCGAACGTGGACTCAAGGTCGACAACATCTCGGAAGTGGCACCCCTCGGCCATTACGTCCTAGCCGACATCTACAGCCGTGAGAACAAGCCGAAGGAAGCGGCCGCGGAGGCAGCCAAAGGCAAGGCCCTTCAAGCCCGGAAGATCCGCGCTCTCGACGTCGGGTAAGACGTGCACGTTCGAAGCACCCAATCTCCTGTCCACACTGTCTCGCGTCTTACACTTGTCGCCATGATCGCCATGACCACACTCGGAAGCACATCGGATCAGACCGCGGGAGCGGACGCAACGTTGCCCACCACCATCATCTCCGCGGCGGATCTCACGGCCGCGTTCGCGAAGAGCAAGTCATTTATCGAGACGCCGGAGTACCGGATCAGCACGGCGCGTCGCGAAGGCCCGGGCGAGGTCGAAGTCCACACGATCGACACGGACATCTTCTACGTCATTGACGGAACCGCGGCCCTGGTCACCGGCGGCGAGATGCTGGAGCCGCGCCAGACCGGCCCAACCGAGTTCCGTGGATCGAGTATCAAAGGCGGCGTCACAAAGACGGTCGGCAAGGGCGACATGATCATCATTCCGAAGAACGATCCTCACTGGTTCAAGGAAGTGAGGGCGCCCTTCATCTACCTGGTCATCAAGTCGACGTCTCGCTGAACGCTCGCGCGCGACGCGGCAAGGCTGAGTAAGGCAAGAACGAGTAGGGTCGCCGCGGAAACGCTCATGACCGACAGGGTCAGGCAGTAGGCCAGGACCAGCTGATTGGGCCCGGGCAGGGCGTAAGGAACCAGCAGGCCGTCGTGCAGCCAGGTGGCGCTCGTCCAGAGAGAGAGAACGGCTACGACGCTGAGGCCAATGCTGCCCGCGACCGAAGCAGCCGAACTGGCGCCTTGCTCTCCGGCTCTTCGCCGCCAGACGAACAATCCCACGCTCATGCTGACGAGGGCCGTCAACGTCGCCACGCTCATGACGCGCACGAAGAACGGGATCAGCATCTGGTCGTAGTTGATCGCGGAAAATGAAAGCACCGGCAGCGCCCAGCGCGTTGGTCCCGCGAGCAGAGCGATCGAGGTGAGCACGCCGCAAACGAAGGGTGCGGGCATCGGGCGGGCCATCAGGATGGCCACCACCGATCCCACAAGAATCGCCAGAACGATGCCGCCCGAGAGCGGAACACGCCTCAACAGAACGTCCATTCGGTACGTCTCGATCCGTGCCTGCCATCCGCGTTCGTTCGTTTCGGCCCGGCGAGCACCTAGCCTGGCGATCAGCGCCTGATCAAATCCCGCGGACTGAGCAGCATCAGCCACTTTCACGGTCTCGGCTTTCGTATCATCCATCACGAGCGCCGGAGACAAAGGGTGACCGGACGCGGCGGCGGGAAGCGATGTGCCCAGAAGTGCTGCGACGGTGGGCGCGATGTCGGCCTGCTGCGCCTTTAGAGAAACACGCAGACGAATGCCGGCACCCGCCATCACGATCGGAATCGTGAGCACTCCAGGCTCATCCCCCCCATGTCCGCCCAAGTCGCGGTGACCGTGATCTGCGGTCACGATGAGCGTCTCCTTCGAAAGATCGAGCCGGCTCACCAACCCGGCCAGCGTCGCGTCCGTGAGCGAGATCTCGTTCGCGTACTCGGGCGACGCTCCGCCGTACTCATGCGCCGCGAAGTCGGTCGCCACAATGTCGGCGATGCGCAGCGTAGCCGGTTCCTTGAGGACAAAATCGAGACCATCCGCGTGCCCGGCCCGGATCGCGCCGATGTCGGCGACGAACGTCCCTGGTCCTTCCTTCCCTTCCTCGGCGCGATAGGCGCCGCAGCGCGCTATGTCGGCCGAGAACAGGCTGGCCCAGATAAGCGAACCGGCCACGCGACATGAGCCTTTGATGTCGGCGACGCGCCGCAGAATGTTGTCGAGTGGGATCGCGCGTTTCTGCCGATTGCTTGTGACCCCGTGAATCGCGGGCGGCGCACCCACCGCGATGGTGGCGCGGCCGGGCCTCGAGAAGGACGGCGTCCCTACCTGCGCCTCGACGTCGGCCCCTCGCGCCCGCAAAGCGTTGAGGGTCGGCATACGACGCGAAGCGTCAAGCCGCAGGCCGTCGATCAGCAGAAGGGTCACGCCCGTGGTCAACGGAGCGCCCGTAACCTTAGGTTGATGACTGAACTCAAAGCCTGGATCGAA
>JBDSLN010000067.1:0-3101 GCA_039916365.1 Vicinamibacteria bacterium | reverse complement strand
GATCAGCGGTCAGATCGGATGAGGGTCGAACGAAGACGTCCAGCGCGGCGTCGAAGGCCGTCCGCCCCTCAGCATCCCGATTCTCATTCAGGGCATCCTGGCCGACTCTGAAGAGGGCTTCGGCCTTGGCGATCTCGCGGTCAACGGGCGATCCGGCCGAAGCGGCTACGGACGCGATGAATGAGGCACTGTCGGGGACGGCATTCTGCGCGAAGGAAGGCGAACTGAGAGCGACGACAAAGAGCAGGCCAAAAACAGGCAGGCCGACGGCCTGGCTGCTTGAATAATTTGCTTTATTCATGAGGGGATAGTGTACCAAAGGGCGCGTGGCTTTCGCTCAGTCGCGCAAGCGGACTAGTACGTCGGACCCTTGTGCGGCGTCCTGCGCCGCCGGGGTAACCAGAGCTTTGGGGCCAAGGAAAATCCGGCGACCTTCTCGTTTGGCCCGGACGACGTCATCCTCACAGACGAAGTCCACCGTGTCGACCTTAGCCAAAGCCACGGGCGCCGAACCCGCCACCGGCCTGGCATCGGCGGTCGGCCGAACCCGGGCCAGCCGCTTGATATTGATCAGGTGAAGCGGGGTGATGTTGTCGGAAGTGATGTTTCCCGCGGCGGCGCCGCAACCCAGAGACAGCGAAGGCTCCAGGGAGGTCGTATGACCGGTGGCCCCCATCGAGGTTTGGGAATTGGCGATGATCCGGGAGGCGGGCTGGGCCAGGGCGAACCGGCGCAGCAGGTCCTCATCGGCCGCGTGGATCCCCGCGGTGTGGCCGGTCCCCCCGAAAGCAAGCAGTTCCTGGCAACGGCGGATCCCCTCGGTGGCGTCCGCAACCTCATACAGGGCGAGGACGGGGCAGAGCTTTTCAGCGGACAGGGGATATTCGCGGCCGACTCCCGATACTCTGGCGGCGAGAGCACGCGTATCGTCCGCGACCTTGAACCCGGCAGCCTCCGCCAGGGCCTGAGGCGACCTGCCGACGGCCTTCGCGTTGACCAGGCCGCGCTCACCGATCACCCAGCGAGAGATCTGCGACGTTTGATCCTCACTCAGGACGTGAACCTTCTCGACGTCGAGCGCATTGAACACGGCCGCTGAAATGGAGGAGTCGAAAACCAGGGCTTGTTCGGAGGAACAGAGCGTTCCGAAGTCGAAGGACTTTCCCGCGATTACGTCGCGCACCGCCCGGCTGGTGTCGGCCGAGGCATGGACGTAGACAGGCACGTTCCCCGGACCCACGCCGTAGGCGGGCTTTCCGGATGAATACGCCGCGCGGACCAGACCGATACCGCCGGTGGCCAGAATGACGGAAGTCTGTCGACTCTTCATCAGAGCTTCGGTCCCGGCGATGGAAACGGTTTCTAGACACTGGATTGCGCCTTCGGGCAGGCCGCTCGCTCGCGCCGCCGCCTCGAGGACGCGGAAGGACTCAAGTACGCAGTCCCGGGCGGACGGGTGTGGACTCAAGACAATCGGACAGCGAGCCTTGATCGAGATCAGTACCTTAAAGATCGCGGTCGAGGTCGGATTGGTGGAGGGGATGATCGCCGCGACCACACCCATTGGCTCGCCGATCTCCGTGATGCCGGAGGCGGCGTTCTCTCGCAGGATGCCAACCGACTTCAGCGGGGCGATGTGGGAAGCGACCCGCTCCGAGGCGAAAAGATTCTTGGTCGTCTTGTCGGCCACGTTGCCGAAACCGGTCTCGCGATTCGCAAGCTCACCAAGCCGACCCGCTTCCAGGGCGACGGCCTTTGCGGTCGCCGCCACGATTTTATCCACGTCCGCCTGGGATAAAGAGCGCATCGCGCGCAGCGAGGCGTGGGCGGCAGTGGCTTTCTCAGAAGCTTCCGCGATCGATGTTTTGTCGGCCGTCGGTGTCTGATCGGATGCCACGCCTGAAGTTGACCGCGTTCCGGTCAGAAGATCAACCGGATTGATTGGATTAACGTTCCCGTCTGCCGATGAAGACCCCGCTCCTCTACAAAGATTTGGCGTCCTGGTGGCACCTGTTTTCGAGTCCGGCTGATTACCGCATCGAGACCCGCCCGTTTAGGCGGCTTATCTCCTCGAATGGATCGCTGCCGGCGCGCACCGTACTGGAACTGGGATCCGGCGGCGGGAACAATGCTTCGTTCTTGAAGAAGTGGTTCGACATGACGCTCGTCGATATGTCGGCGGGCATGCTGAAGGGGAGCCGTCGCCTCAACCCGGAACTTCGCCACGTTCTGGGAGATATGCGGACAGTGCGATTGAAGGAGACGTTCGATCGCGTCTTCCTCCACGATGCCGTCATGCATATGACGACGGAGCGCGATCTCCGGAAGGCTCTCCGTACGGCCTTCGCGCATACCCGGCCGGGTGGTGCCACCATTATTGCTCCCGACTGCACGCGTGAGTCGTACTCGTCGATCACTCACCACGGCGGCAACGACGGCAAGGAACGATCTCTGCGCTATCTGGAGTGGAACTTCGATCCAGACCCCAGCGATACGAAGTTTGAGGTGCACTTCGTCTACATGCTGCGGGACGCGCGTGGACAGGTCCGGACCCATCAGGACCTTCACGAGTTTGGCGTCTTTCCAAAGCCGACATGGCTTCGGCTCCTGCGCGAAGTCGGCTTCAAGGCAAAGTGCATCGACGATCTCGGTCTAGGGCGCGATGTCTTTGTCGGGATACGGCAAACGGAGGACTGAGATGTCATCTCTTCCTTACTGTGTTGTCGGAGCCGGCCCAGCGGGACTCGCGGCCGCGCGCTGGCTTAAGGCGCTCGATGTTCCGTTTGAGGGCTTCGAGCGAAATCCGGGCGTGGGCGGCATCTGGAACATCGGCTTCCCGGGCTCGCCGATGTACGAATCGGCGCACTTCATTTCGTCGCGCACTCTGTCGGGCTTCCGTGACTTTCCGATGCCGGATGCGTATCCCGACTATCCGTCTTACCTGCAGGTCCTGGAGTACATCGCGAGTTACGCGGACAAGTTCGATCTCCGTCGCCACTTCCAGTTCAACACACCGATTGAGCGAGCCGCGCCCATGGCCGATGGGACGTGGACGGTTCGGTTTGAAGACGGAAGCGCGCGTTCCTATGCGGGCCTGATCG
>JBDSLN010000066.1:0-9051 GCA_039916365.1 Vicinamibacteria bacterium | reverse complement strand
AGGGAGGCCGTTTGGAGATCGTTCATCAGATTCTTTGGTTCTTGAAGCCCGAGGGCATTCAGTGGCTCATCCAGACGGGTGGATTGCCGGTGATCTGCCTGATCATCTTTGCCGAGACCGGCTTCTTCGCCCTTCTCCCCGGTGATTCCCTGCTCGTGCTCTGCGGCATCTTCGCGGCGACGCCTGGGAGCGACGGCCAGCCACTTCTCCCCCTGTGGGCTTTGCTCGCGATCGTCCCTTTTTGCGGCGCGCTGGGCGATCAGGTCGGCTACTGGATCGGCTCCTGGTTCGGAAAGCGGCTCTACAACTGGCCCGACATCAACTTCCTCGGCATCCCGGTCTACAAGCGCGCCTACCTGACCAGGACGGAGGAGTTCTACGGTCGTTGGGGGACGTTCTTCATCGTGGCCGGTCGCTGGGTACCCATCGTCCGAACCTTCGCACCCATCGTTGCCGGAATGGTGAAGATGCGTTTCGGCATGTTCATCACCTACAACGTCATCGGCGCGTTCACCTGGGTGTGGAGCATGGTTCTCGCGGGATATTTCCTTCCGCCCATCCTCAAGACGGTTGCTCCCGGATTCGATCTTGCCAAGAACATCGACAAGATCGCCATCCTGATCGTCGCCCTTTCCTTGCTGCCCATCGCATTCACCGTCTACAAAGAGCGGAGGATGGCGAAGGCGTCCAAGGATCACAAGTCGGTCTCATCGACCGCGGAGAAAATCGTCCAATGAAGAAGATGACCAAAGCGACGACGTCCCTGGGACTGGCGATCATGGCCGTGATGATGTCGGCGCCCGCCGCGCGCGCCGGCGAGATCGGCGCGTTCCTGACCCTGCCGACACCCACGAAAGACTGGGGCAAAGGCTTCGGTTTCCACGCGGCCGTAATCTCGCTCCCGTTCCTTCAAGCAGGCGGCGAGTTCGCGCGCATGAAGGGCGAAGATCCGCTGGTCTCCATTGAGACCTACACGGCGCAGGTCGAACTCAATCCGCCTTCGGTGAAGATCTCGCCGTTCATCGGCCTCGGCGTGGGTGCTTATCGGCAGAAGTACGGCTCGAACAGCGACTGGGGCAGCGTCAACGCGGTCTTCGGCGGAGTGCGCGTTCCCATCGGAGCTGCCCGCCTGCGCGCCGAGTTCCGCAAGATCGGCCTATCGGGAAAACCACGCGTGAACGTCGACAAGCGCTTCTCGCTCGGCATCAGCTTCCGCTTCTAGCAGTCGCGTAACCGCGCCGCAGGGAAGACCTCGCTACAGGGCAAATCGGTACGCAAGCTTGAAAGTGAGCGATCGATCGAGCGCTCCGGGAGTCCGCCGCGTTTGGTCGGTTTCACTGTAGACCAGAAACACGTCGGTTCCCTGCTTGGGAATCCAGTTGAAACGTACGTTCTTCGAGAACTGCTTCGTATCGGAGTTGTACTGAAGGAGCGACAGAAGGACGATCTGCGTCGTAAACGCAACATCTACGCGGCCGGAAAAGAGGTGAGTCGTGTAGCGCTTCTGGGGCAGGTCAATCCAGTTCACGGAGTAACTGCCCGAGGCCCCAACGTGCTTCGAGAAGCGCCACCCAGGCGATGCGGAGAACGTCTTGCGCGTCCCGTTCCAGAAGCCACCCTGCTTGTAGGAGGCCGTCCCCTTCCATTGCCGCCGACGGAAGGTCTCCACACCCACCTTCCAGTTGGTGGTGTCGTAGGCGCCCGGGGCGATAGTGACGTCGTCTCGTAGCTTGAACGAAGCGCCGATGGCCTCGCGGGTATCGGAGATCTCCATTGATGCGGTGTCACCGGTCTCAAACTCGGCCGAGGCGCTGATCTCAGCCTCGCGAGTAGCGAGTCCGCCTTCCGAGTCGGTGATGTAGGCGAACGACGGCTCGAAGTTATAGCGCCGGACCAGACTCCCGCTGCTCCTCGGAGAAAAACGAAAGTCGGCCTTTTGCTGACGATCGCCCGGACGCCGCACGAATCCGAGACCTGGGTTGAAGTTCTTCTGGACATCAAGGAAGCGGTAGGTTGCGGCGTACCGGTCGGCGTCATAGCCGCCGCGCAAAAACGCACTCCCCTTGAGACTCTGACCGGATCCGTCAAAGACGCGCGCACCAAATCCTTCGACGAACCACTTCTTCGAAGCAAATCGCGCGTCGAGGCCGCCCACGCGATTGAAACGGCCACCACCCTCCCGGTTCGTGAAGACGACGCCGACCTGCGAGCGTTTGAACAAATCTCGCCTCACCCGCGCCACCGCGAAGTTCTCTCCGCCGGTGGTACCCGACGTCTCGGTTTGAAGGTCCATGAAGCCGAGACTCCACCGTCCCTGACGGCCCGACAGGCGCGCGCCCGCCTTGATGGACAGAGGATCGCCGCGTTCGGAAAGGCCGATCCGTCTCGTGAAAACGAGATCGTTCTCACCGCTCAGCCCAAACTGGAACTGACGCTGGCCCTCCAGAAAAAACTGCCGCTTCTCGGGAAACGCCAGGGAAAAGCGGGTGAAGTTGATCTGCAGGGTATCGACTTCCTCCTGCGCGAAATCCGTGTTGACCGTGAAGTCGGCGGTGATGCCGGAACTCACACCCCACTTCGCGTCAAACCCCGCCTCACGGCGATTGCGACGCGCAGCAAAGCGCGGCTCCTGCGCGCCGGCAAGCGCGTAGGGCAGGATTTCGAGGTTGCGACCCGGCCGCGCGTCGACAATCCCTTCGATATGACCGAGCTCCGAGGGCCGGTACCAGCTTGAATTGTTTGAGACGAAAGGCCAGTAGTCCTCCTCGTTCTTGCGCGGGATGTTGCGCTTGAATCCCGCGCCGAAAATCAGGGGAGCGCCGTCTTTGGGCAACTGAAAACGAAGAGACTTGAAAGGGATCGCTATTTCCACGTACCACGCCTTCGCGTCCTGAGAGCCTCGGGAAAGCCATACCGTGTCCCAGTCGTGATTGCGCGTCGCCTGGGTCTCGCCATTCTGAAAGAGATCCTCCATGGCGCCGTTGCGATTGGTCACAAACTGGATGGCGCTGCGATGGTCGTGAAACGCGTCGAGCATCACCGAAACGATGTCGTCCGAGCCCTGGTTCTCGTCGCGAAACATTGCGCGGACGGTGGACTTCTCGATCTCAGCATCGAAGCACGTGAACGCGATGTAGAGATTAGATTCATCGTAGAGGACGCGCACTTCCGTCCGTTCGCTGCCCGGAAGGCCCTCAAGACGCTCGCGCTGGAAAAACTCGTCAATCGGTTTGGCACTGTTCCAATCGGCTTCGTCCAGGCGGCCGTCGACGACAATCCCGCTTTGGACTCGCCGCGCGGTGACCGCCCAGTCTCGGGCCGAAAGCGTTTTCACTCTCGCCTGTCGTTCCTCCGGAGAGTCCGCCCAGGCAAAGGAGGTCACGAACAGGAGGACCAGGGCACACGCCCGGCGAACAAGGAATCGGGGCGCGTGGATCATGGCTCGCTGTGATTTTACGAGCCAGGCGCGACCGGTCATTCACATTCCGCGCATTTTCAACTCCGCCGCGCGCAGGCGGACGTTCCTTAAATCCCGTACCGAAACGCGCCGCGCCCTAAGTGCGGAACGAAGGATCGAGGCGATCCATCTTCCGGAGAAGACCAGGCCAGGCAAGCCCGCCGCCGGCGTTGCGCATCACCTGCTTCACTTGAGCTTTAGCACCCGCGACGATCCGCGGATCCAGCATGATGAGATCGTCGCCCTTTGCCTGGGCTAGCAGTTGAATCTCGCAGGTCGTCTCAAACGTGTACATCAGGACGAAGGCGTCCGCGATGTTGTCCGCGACAGTGAGAAGCCCGTGATTCCTCAGCATCAGAAAGCTCTTGTCCCCAAGATCGGCCACGAGCCGCGGCTTTTCTTCCTCGTTCAGCGCGATGCCCTCGTAGGCGTGGTACCCGAGAGACGAAAGCACCACGATTGACTGCTGAGAAATGGGAAGCACGCCACCGGCCTGCGCGCCGACCGCCACGCCGTTGACGCTGTGCAGATGAATGACGCACTTCGCGTCTTCGCGCGCCGCATGAATGGCGCTGTGGATGGTGAAGCCCGCAGGGTTGATGTCGAACCCGCCCGACATCACCTTGTTGCCCTGCAGATCGACTTTCACGAGACTTGACGCCGTCACTTCCTCGAAGAGCAGTCCGTAAGGATTAATCAGAAAGTGATGCTCGGGCCCCGGCACGCGCGCGGAGATGTGGGTGAAGATCAAATCGTCCCACTCGTAGTGGGCAACAAGGCGGTAGCACGCGGCGAGGTTCACGCGCTGTTCCCATTCAGCCTCGCTGACCTGACCTTTGAGAGCGGGGATGTCGATCATCATGAGGGGGCTCCTGAAGACGGAAGGCGTTGATGATAGGCGCGGCCGGCGCTGTTGAGATTGTGGGCTAGGAGTCTGCGCGGCAGAAGGGATCAGACTCCTGTCCACAGGGCGGGACTTCGTGCGCCCGGCGTGAAGGGGCTAGGCTTCGAAAGTGCGTAAGGCGAGTCCTAAAGCGAGGAGAAAACCCGTGAGTTCAAAGATCAGTCGCCGGACATTCGTGGGGGCCGCCGTGACCGCGGGCGCCTCCCAGGCGCCGGCTCAGATCACTCCTCCCGCTGCGGCAAAGAAGGCCGCGGCCGCCGTACGACCCACCCGAGGTTCAGGCTTCGATGTGGCGGTTGTCGGCGCGGGCGTCTTCGGCGCGTGGACCGCGTGGCATCTCCAGTCGCGCGGCTTGCGCGTCGTCCTCATCGACGCCTACGGTCCCGGAAGTTCCAGGGCGAGTTCGGGCGGAGAGACGCGCGTCATCCGCATGGGCTACGGATCGCAGGAGATCTACACCCGGATGTCGTGGGATTCGTTGGCGCAGTGGAAGAAGCTGCAACGTGCGACGGGAGAAAGGCTCTTCACGGAGACCGGCATGCTCTTTCTCGCTCGCGAGCAGGATCCCCTGACCCTCGAAACTCTGGCCATGCTCACCAAGGTCGGGGTTCCGCACGAGAAACTGGACCAAGCCGAACTGGCGAAGCGCTATCCCCAGATCGACCTCGGTCCGATTACCTGGGCGGTTTCCGAACCCCGCTCAGGCGCGCTCTTCGCGCGGCGCGCGGTTCAGGTCGTGACCCGGGAGTTTGAAAAGGCGGGCGGCACTTTCATCCTTGGCCAGGCGCAAGCGCCCTCGGGGGGATCGGCAATCACCTCCTTGAAGGTCGGAGATCGCACCGTCACCGCGACGAACTTCGTCTTCGCCTGCGGCCCATGGCTCGGCAAGGTGTTTCCCGACGTCCTGGGTGATCGCATTTTCCCAACCCGCCAGGAAGTTTTCTACTTCGGCGTGCCTCCGGGCGACGATCGCTTCGCGCCTCCGAAGATGCCGACGTGGATCGACTTCGGAGCGGAGATTTACGGCATTCCTGACCTCGAGAACAAAGGGTTCAAGGTCGCGATCGATAAGCACGGTCCGAAGTTCGATCCAGACGGGGGCGAGCGTATCGTGACCGCGGAGAGCCTCGCCATCGTCAAGGCGTTCGTGGCCGAGCGCTTTCCGGGTTTGAAGAACGCCCCGGTGGTCGGGACCGAAGTCTGTCAGTACGAGAACTCTTCCAACGGAGACTTCCTCGTCGATCAGCATCCAGGGCATAAGAACGCCTGGCTGGTGGGCGGCGGTTCAGGACACGGTTTCAAACATGGTCCGGCGCTCGGCGCTTACGTGGCGGATCGCGTCACCAAGGGCGGCCCGGTCGACGTGAAGTTTTCGCTCGCCACCAAGGAAAAAGTGCAGGCGCGAGCGGTGCACTGAGGCGCGCTTCTACGTCCGGCTTCTCTTCCAGAAGCTCGCGGTGATCAGCGACTGCGCAATCCAGTAGGTGCCGAGGGTCAGAAAGCGAGCCATCGGCAGCGGTCCGACGAAACGGCTGTACCCGAGCAACGTGTCCGACGTCGCGAAGAAGAGGGCACCCGCCAGGCCAAGCGTGCCGGCGTTCCATCCGACGCGGTCCACCGCAGCTGCGGCTCGCCAGACCATGGTGAGGATGACCGTGCCGTAGATCAAGACAGGAAGCGCGAGCGCTCCGGCAGAAGCGACCAGAAGTGGGAGTGTGAGCAGTCCCCACAAGGCCATCGGAATCAGCCGCACCCAGCGCGCTCGGGGCTCGGCTCGCACAAAAGCGGCGATATAGAACACGTGCGCGATCAGAAAGCCGACGAGCCCGCCGAGAAAGTTGTACTCGATGACAGCGTCGGCCAAAGCCGAAATGAAGAGCCCGCTCGCGGCCAGATTGGCGGCGAGCGTGCGCTTCGAGCCAACGAGCACCAATCCGAGCATCGCGACAGGAACCGCCTTCACCCAGGGATCCCAGACGCTCACCGCGTCGCCGGCAAAGACGTGAATCGCAGCGGCGACCACGCCCATCACGCCCAACGCAACTACTTGCACGACGAGAAATCTAATGCCTGCTCTGGGCCGTTGCGAGCGGCGCCGCTAGCCCTTTCCCGCCTGGACGACGAAGCACCGCCCTGAGGACAGGGGCCCGGGGCACTCCTAGTCCTGAACAGTCTTGGCGAGAAGAGTCCCTTTGGGAACAATGGTGATCTCTTCCTTGTAGTCGAGGATCTTCCCGTTCAACTCGTCCTTGAGGTTGATCTCAAACTCGTAGTCGCCCGGGTCGGCTCCTTCCAGAGTGGGGCCAACCATGCGCGAGAGCCGTCCTAGGGACGTGGGCTGAATCACGCTCGGCGGAATCTTCAAGAAGACGAAGCCGTCGCTCTTGCGGCGGATCGTGTAGCCCGCGCTGACTCTGGGCATGCCCGTTCCCTTGTCTTTGCTCGGGTTGTAGACGTCAAACTGGCAGTACAGCCGCGAACCGGTTTCGAAGTCGCGACGCGCAAGAATCACGAGCTTGGGCGGAGCTTTCTCCTGGCCTGGCTGCACCGGTTGAGTGGTGTCGGTGAGAACGGGAGTTGAGAGATGCCACGTCGCCAGATCCGGCACCTCGAAGTCATGGAACACGGTTCCCACCTTGAGCGAGTTTTTGTCGCGCACCACCAGCTTCGCCTGGTAGGCGCCGGGCAGAAGTTCGAAGTCGCGCTGAATCGGGAACCAGGTTTTGGTGAACTTGTCTTTGGTCTCGGGACGGAGGTTCATGTCGATCTTCTGATCGTAGCGATTGAACTCGCCGGTCTCGCGATGGGCGACCACCAGCAGGAACTCCAGGCTGTCGTTGTACCGGCCATCCTTTTCCGCCATGGCGAAGGACGCGAGGTCAACATCGGCATGGAGGATGGCGCTCGCTTTGCCCAGCAGTGTCTCGTCGAAGACGTATGACGTCAGTCGAAGAGGCACGTCTGCGGACTCGAAGGGCGAATCGAGAGCTTCCTGGAACTGCGTGTCCGGACCCGCTTCCGCTTTCTTCTTGTTGTTGGGAACGCCGTCGAGTGCCGCGAAGTAACCCTTGCGCGCACGAACCCTCATGTCTTTGCCCGCGACCTTGAGTTCGATCTTGCGGAACTTGCCGTCGCGCGCGGTGTTGGTCGGGTTGTAGCCGATCAGGTAATAGACACGCGTTTCATCGGCGATGCGCTGAAGGCCCTTTACGAGATCGTTGCTGTTCTTGACGGAGAAGCCGCCGCTATCCGCAGAGATCGACTCAGCGCCTTCGGAACGTTCGATGTTTTCGGCGAACGCAGCGCCAATGTCCTCCTGAGGTATCCCGGGCCCGAACTGAGCGGTCATCTGCACGGGGAGGCCGCCCAGACCCAGGGTATCGACGAAATAGATGGCGCAGTTGCCGCGGCGCGAAGCCTGCACGACGTTTTTGAACTCGTCCAGATTCGGATCGAAGATGAAACCCTGGCCCACGAGAATCAGGGACTTGCGGCCCTTGCTGCCGCCCAGGGCATTGAGCGCGCGCTCGATGGCGTTCAGCGTGATCTTGTTTTTTGTGGTCGCCTGGTAGTAGACCTCGGACGCGCGGCCCTGAACCATGGGATCGCCGTCAAACTGGCTGTTGGTTTCCGACTGGTTGCGCTGCCCCTGGTTGATTCCATACGTCTCGAACCGACGGGTCACCCGCTCCTCGACCTGTTTGTCGCGGTAGATGTGAATGCGCAGTGCTTCCCATTCGGTGACCCGATCCTGGCTGCCGTCGGGAATCTCGCGGCCATCGAGACGCTTGAGAACCGAGGTGAGCTCGCCGTAGCCGCCCGGCATCCGCGTGCTCCACCAGGCACCCCCGCCGCTCGCAAGCAAGGTCACGCGGTCGCCTTCGCGGGTGGCGTTCTTGAGAAACTGGTCGATCGCAGCCTTGGCGCGGAGCGCCTGAAACGGCTGAAGATGGATGTCGTCGAAGACGATGACGAAGGTGCGACCGGTTTTCCCTTCAACCCCCACGCCCTGGTTCGAGGAGATCGTGCGCAGGCGCTTCGGCGGAGCCACCGGCACTGCGGGAAGAATCACCGCTTCAAAGCTGGTGATGCCCTGCGGCTTGCCGTCTTCGAAAACCTGGAAGGAGTCCTGGGTGAGGTTCTCGATGGGGATGTTCTTCTTGTCGGTGACCACCGCGTCGACCGTGACCAGTTCAACGGCGGAAGGAAACACGATCGATGCGGCGGGCGTCGGGGTGGGCGAGGGTCGGGGGGCGTCGGTCTGCGCCGAGGCAAGACTCCCAACACCCGCGAGAAGCAGGGCGGCGAGGACTGAGGAGAAATCAGGCAACTTCATAGGGTTCATCGACTCCAGTTACATCCACTAAGACGTCGCCGTCTTTCACAGAGACGGAAAAAGTTCGCACTTGTAGGCCGGGAGCGTTGAGACACGCTCCGTTCGTCACATCGAACCGCCATTCGTGCCAGGGGCACGTGACCACCGGGCCGGAAACGAATCCCTCGGCCAGCGGTCCGCCCCGGTGAATACAGCGGTTTTCGATCGCGTGAAACGATCCATCTACGTTGAAGAGCGCGACGTTCGTGCCCTCCACCATGACGCTCGTGGCCTGTCCGGGCAGAAGTTCGTCCGCTCGAATGGCCTTCACCGCCTCATTTTACGGCCCTTACGGCGGTCAGACGGTAGGCCCCA
>JBDSLN010000065.1:0-2654 GCA_039916365.1 Vicinamibacteria bacterium | reverse complement strand
TGCATAGCAAGGAGAGTGTTGTGAATTCAGCTCAGCGTGTTGTCCAACCTTTGTTTCTCGTTGCCGCATGCCTGCTGAGCGTTGCATCCGCGCGCGTTCAGGCGGCGACACCGGCCTCCTCAGACCCGTCCATGAAGCCCACGCTCGCCCTGGTTGGTGGCCAGGTCATCGATGGGTATGAAGGCCCGCCGATTCATGACGGCGTGGTGCTGATCGCCGGCGATCGCATTGTTGCGGTGGGACCTCGGTCCGAAGTCGCGGTTCCTCCCGGCACGCCCATCATCAGCACTGAGGGCATGAGCGTCATGCCCGGGCTGATGGACATGCACGTCCATCTCATGATCGTCGGTCACTCTGACTACGAACATTGGGACACGACGTACATGAAGCGGTTCAAGGACGAGATCATGCCCGCCGCGGCGAAGCAGCTTTTGATGGCCGGCGTCACCACCGTCCGCGATCTCGGCGCGCCTCTCGAGGACATCCTCGACGTGAAGCAGCGCATCGAAAAGGGAACGATCCTCGGACCGCGACTCTTTGTCTCAGGGCCCTTCATCCAGCACGCGCCGTATTTCGAATACGAGAAGTTTGTTCGCTGGGGCGTGAATGGTCCAGAAGACGCGCGTGCCAAGGTTCAGAAACTCATCGACGCGGGCGTCGACTTCATCAAGCTGATCGACCAGGATCAAATGACGGATGCCGAGGTGGCCGCAGTAGTGAAGACAGCGCACGCCGCCGGTAAGTCCGTGGTCGCGCACGCGCATCGCGAAGAGGAGATCCGCATCGGCCTGAAGTACAACGTCGACTGTTTCGAGCACACGGGTCTTGCCACCGAGCCCGAGTATCCGGCCGACATCATCGAAGGTCTGAAGAAGCGCAACCAGTCGCTCTACTGGTGCCCGACAGTTTCGCCCTTGAGTCTCACCAACTACACCGCCCAGGTTTTCCCAGAGCGCCTCGACGATCCGCTCTGGCAGGAAGGTCTTCCCAAGGACGTCGTGACGGACATCCGCGATTCACTCCGCGACCTCACGCACCTCGACTACTTCACCCTGACATTCCGGCGGATACCCACTCTTCAGAAAAAATTCCAGCAGCTCCGCGACACCGGCGTCACCTTGATGGTCGGCACCGACAGCGGCGTCCCCGCAAACTTCCATTCCGACTCGACCTGGCGGGAGCTCGACACCTGGGTGAAGTTCGGCATGACCCCAATGCAGGCGATTGGAGGCGCCACACGCTGGCCCGCGCGTTTCCTCAAGCAGGAGAAGAACCTCGGAACGCTGGCGGAGGGTCGGATCGCCGACATCATTGCCGTGCGCGGCGACGTTCTCTCCAACATCACATTGCTTCAGAACGTGCCGATGGTGATCAAGGGTGGCGTCCGCGTGAAGTGATGACGCCGTTGCCTTCCGCTATCTGCTGCATCTACAAGGATGCGTCACCAGGGAGTTAGGCCCGCTGATCGCGCCTGACCTTGATCCGCAACTTCGGCTGAGCAGGAGGGGATTGGCTTCGCGCCGTGCCGAGGCGGCTCGCGCGCTGCTCCACGCGTTCGTTGACCAGGGCTTGCGCGAGGGCGGCCCGGGGGTCGACCACGCCAAAGCCCTGCTGTTCCGCCTTCAGTTCGGACACCGGCTTCGCGGTTCTTGCGAGGATGGATTTGATCGCAAGGGGGTTGAGTGAGGGATTCGCCTCGATCATCTGCGCGGCGATTGAAGCCACGATGGGCGAGGCGAAGCTCGTCCCATCCACATGTTTGTAGGACTCTGAGATGACGTTCTGATCACGCGCCTTCATCGAGACAAGCTGCCGCAGGAGAGGGGGCGCCAGGTGAACGGCGCTGTCCAGCGTTTCGTCGATCCCATTATGAACTGTGAGGACGCCCAGGAGACGCGCGTCCTCGGTTTGAAGGAGAAGCGAATAGAGACCCGCTTGCTGAGCGGTCGGCGTATCGGGAAGAAGGGGCGCGGCGACCCAGATGCTTGGTGCCACCAGTTCCGGCTTCTGTAGGCCATCGATGGTGGGCCCGTAGCTCGACTGATAGGGCTCGATCCCGATGCGGCTGAGTCGATTGCGATCGTTGAATCCGCCCACTGCGAGGGCGGAGGGTGAGGACGCGGGTGGAACGACCGGATGGAGCGGACTAAAGCCCGCATTGCCCACCGCTGAACAGACAAAGATCCCCGCGCGGGTCGCTTCCTCGACGCCTTCGCAGATCGGGTCGTCCAGGTAACTCGCCTCATAGTCGCCGCCGACGCTGACGTTCACCACCCGAATGTTGTGCTTCTTCCGGTTTTTGAGAACCCAGTCGAAACCCTTGCGGATGTCGTTGTGAAAGACACGCCGCGCGGTGCCGCATTGGACGAGCACGACTTCTGCCTCGGACGCGATGCCACGGTAAAGGCCCTTTGAGAGGGTGCCGTTGCCACAGGCCACCACGGACGTCATCAGCCCATGCCAGCCCGCCTCGCGCGGATCATCGATGTCTGAGCGGCGGGAGTTGGTCCGGGTGATGTCGACGTATTCACGGATGCGATCGATCGGGCGCACCAGGTCGGGATGCGCGTAGAAACCCGCGTCGAGAAAAGCCACCGTCACGCCGCGACCGCGGTATCGGCTTGAAGCGCCCAGCCGAAGCGGCGTGGGAAGGA
>JBDSLN010000064.1:0-9894 GCA_039916365.1 Vicinamibacteria bacterium | reverse complement strand
GTTCAGCATCGGGCTTTCCGTCGTGCTGATTGCACTGGGCCTGACGTTCGTGTACGCCGGAAGCAGGCTATCCGGGCTCCGATCGAGGCCGGGGCTGGTCCACGCACTTGGTATCACGTCAGCACTGGTGGTGACTTGCCTGGGAGTGGCGATCGCGTACCGTGCTCTCGTCGATACCGGAACGGTGCGGATCGCTTTCGGAGGTTAGGCCGCGATGGGAACACTGACGTTGCTCGGCTTCGGCCTTCTTCTTGGGATCAAACACGCGTCCGATCCCGATCACGTGGTGGCGGTGGCTGCCATCGCAGGGCGCTACAAACGCGTCTGGCCTGCGGCCTTGGTCGGCGCTCTTTGGGGTCTGGGCCATTGCCTGACCATCGGAGTGGTGGGCGGCCTGATCATCGCGTTCAACCTCACGGTTCCACCTCGCGTCGGTCTCGCTCTGGAATTCGTGGTCGGGATCGCGTTGACCGTCGTGGGCGTGCTTAACCTGATGGGCCGCGGCGGATTTCTCACCTCAAGTGTTGAGCGCGGCGAGCTTCCGAAAGGGAAGGCGTTTCTGCTCGGTCTCGTGCATGGCCTCGCCGGAAGTGCTGCGGTGGCGCTCCTGGTTCTGGCCACGGTGAAAGACCCTAAGGATGCGTTCCTTTACCTGATCGTCTTCGGCGTCGGAACCCTGATGGGAATGATGCTGATTACCATCGCCTTCGCGTCGCCCATCGTCGCGATGGCCGACCGTTTTAAGTGGTCCGGCGACGCCCTCCGCATCGTGACGGGACTGTTCTCCGCGGCCTTCGGCCTCTACGTGATGTATCAGATCGGCGTAGTCGACGGGCTCTTCGGCGCGCATCCGAAATGGACCCCGGTGTGACCCGCCCTCGCGCGATCTCTGCCGTCGCCCTCGCAATGCTGCTCGCCGCCTGCGGGCCCGCATCCGAGCGCCCAGCGATTCCTTCTTCCACCAGGGCATTGTCCGTGTCGACCACCGATCCCGCGGTCGCGGTGACGAACCTCAACAGCCAGATCGAAAGACTGCAGGGGGCAATCGCCGACCGTGAGACGCCCGGCCGCGCCCGTCGCACTGAACTTGTCGACCTGCTCATTATGCGCGGGCAGTTCCTCGGAAGGATCGCCGACTACGAGGCGGCTATCGAACTCGCGCAGGAGACCCTGAAGCTCGACCCGAAGAACCCGGCGGCCTGGATCGCGCGGGCCAAGGCGAGAGAAACGTTTCATGAGTTCCACTCCGCTCTCGCCGATCTCGATCGCGCGGCAGCGCTTGGTGCTGTCGAGAACGCGAGGATGGCGCGCGCTCCTATCTTTCAAGCGATGGGCCGGTATGAGGAAGCCCTGGCGATCCGCGCGCCGGTCGCTGAGCTTTACCCGACGATCGCGTCTGTGGGTGCGGTGGCGTCGATCCTGGGCGAGCGAGGCGAACTCGACGCGGCCGATAGAGCCTACGTCCGCGCGCTCGGCCTGTACCGCGACGTCTCTCCGTTTCCCGTGGCCTGGCTGCTGCAACAGCAGGGCATGATGTGGATGCGGGCGGGCGAGTTCGACCATGCCCGGCGCCTGATCCAGAGCGCGATCGAGGTCCTGCCTTCGTATCTTCAGGCGCAGGTTCATCTCGCCTCGGTGGAAGCGGCGCTCGGAAACGCGGTCGCCGCCCGCAGCCGGCTGCGCAGGTTTGTGGACACCGCCGACGATCCTGAGGCTGCGGGCGTGCTCGCGAGCGTTGAGTACCTCGCCGGGGGGACGGCTGATGCGAGGCATTGGCATGACCTCGCGGCGGCTCGTTACGAGGAGCTGCTAAGGCAGCACCCCCGTGCGTTTCTCGATCACTCGGCCGCCTTCCTCCTGGGTCCGCTTGGCGACTCTGCGAAGGCGCTCAGCCTCGCCAAGCAGAACATCGAAGTCCGAAAGACGCCACAGTCGTGGACGCTGCTGATTCAGGCGGCCCAGGCAAGCGGCGACACGAAGACGGCGTGCGAAGCCGCGTCGCACGTCCTGAGGTGGGGCACTCCGACACCGATCGGCCGGGCTTTGTCTGAACGCGCGGTCGCCGAGCGCCTTGCGCGCGCTTGCGGTTTTGTGGATCCGGCCGCGCCGTCTTCTCCGTAACGACCTACGCAGCGTTAGGCAGCGCGAAGTCGCAGCCGAAGACCTTTCGTAGATGAAGCAGTGCGGTTCGGATGCGGGTCTTCACGGTGCCGAGAGGCTCGCCCAGCCGCTCAGCGATCTCCGACTGGGTCAGGCCCTGCCAGTATGCGAGCTCGATGGCCGTGCGCTGATCGCTCGACAGTGCCCTCAGGGCTTTGCGAACGCCCATCGCGAGCACCGCGCACGGAGCTTTCGGCGCACTGAGTTCGATCACGCTGGGTGCGTCCTCGCGCCGGGAGGTGTAGCGACGAACCTTGTCGAGTGCGCGGGAACGAGCGATGGTCGTGAGCCACGCCATGGGGTTGCCGCGCGCGGCATCGAAGCGGTCCGCCTGACGCCAGACCTGCATGAACACTTCCTGGATGACGTCGTCCACATCGCCGCCGTTCCGAAGGATCCTCTGCACGGTTCCGCGAACGCGTCCGGAGTGTCGGTCGAAAAACTCGCCGAGTGCTTCGTGGTCGGCGAGAGCGATGCGGCCCAGAAGGTCGGTGTCGTTAGCTGTTGTATTCACTGGACACGATCCTAGGCGGCCAGCTGTTGGTCCCGCGGCGCCGTGTGACGCTTAGGCGAGCGTCCCAGGCGTGGTTGTGACGCGCCTCTCAGCGCGATTCACCGGCAAATCCGAAACGCCAGGTCGCTACGTAGTGCCGATCGCTCAAGGAGGTCAGGATTCCCGCTTCCGGCTGCTTTTGACGCCGCCGGTCCAATCCGGTCTGGACCTCGCCGCGTAGACCTTCCAGAGCCCTCATCCTGTTCGCTCTCATCAATCGGTAACCCGACTTTCGGAGAAAGAAATGAAAAGACTGAATCGCCTTCTTGCACTTGGACTGGTCGCCGCTTCCGGCGGCGCTTTGTTTTGGACGGCCGTGAAAGCCGCCGACCACGCGGATGGTCCGGCGGCCTCCGCCGATCCCACATCGGATATCGACGACGTTTACGCGTGGATGTCCTCGGACAGCGCCACCCTCAATCTCGTGATGACGGTCGGCCGCGACGTGGCCACGAGCTTCAAGCTCTCCGACAAGGTTCAGTACGTCTTCCACACCACCAGCCGTCCGACCTTCGGATCGGCCAATACGACCGACACGAACATCATCGCGGAGTTCGATACGTCCGGGAAGATCCGCCTCTGGGTCGGCAATGACGATTACCTTGAAGGCGATGCCTCGAGCGAGACCGGTCTGGAGACCAGCAAGGGCCGGGTCAAGGTCTACACGGGCGTCCGCAACGATCCGTTCTTCTTCAACTTGAAGGGCTTCCAGGGCGTCGCCACTACGGTCGGTACCGTGGCCGGCTCGCTGAAGTTCGACCCGGCGGGTTGTCCGTCGCTTGATTCCGCGACGTCAGGCGCTCTCGTTGGAGGCCTCAGAACCGGCAAGGATGACTTCCTCGGCTTCAACTCCTACGCGATCGTTGTCTCGGTCGACAAGACGCTTGTGACCAAGGGCGGCCCGATCGTGTCCGTCTGGGGCAGCACGAACCGCAAGTAAGCGAAAGAACTGGAATAAACATCATGAAGAACTCAATCCATCGCACCGCCCTTCTGTCCGCGCTCGTCGCGTCCTCCCTCCTCGCTGCTTCCTGCAAGGATCCAGCGGCTCCGGCACTCGGCGCCCAGATCGATCGCATGGGCCGGGCCGGCGTCAACACCGCCCTCACGGACCCCTTTAACCTGAACTCCACCAGCAAAGGCGGAGTGCAGGATGGCTACAATGCCGCCGCGGTTCCGTCCCAGTGGGGCGGAACCTTCACGTCGCGTATTGCTTCGAACCTAGCCATCCTCGACTCGCTCGATACGGTTTGCGGCAACCAGCTCCTCGCCGGTCCGGCGCCGGTGGCCGGTCGTTACAACACGCTCGCTACAGTCCTCGCTGACGATCAGCTCTACGTCAACAGCAGCTCAGGGACCTGCAACGTCTACCTGGCCGTGGAAGCGAACGCCGTGGGGATCGCCAACACCGACTGCGGTGGACGCACCCCGCTGGTCGACACCATCGACCGTACTTACTCTGTCCTCGCCATCGGTGCGCTGTCCGGCGTCACCGATGGTGTCGCCTCAGATGCGGACGGCGGGCATTCCGCCTCGATGTTCCCGTTCCTCAAGCGCCCGAACTAAGCACCCCCTCCATGCGGGTGCGTCTGTTTGACGTACCCGCTGGATCCTGCCAATGTAGAGGGAGCGCTCCCCGTGTGACGGGCGAGCGTGATCCATTTTATTTACGAAAGGCGGAATTCATGAATCGACGTGATTTCAACAAGGTGCTCGGCGCCATCGGCGTGAGTCTGGCTGCGGGTGTTCGTTCCATGGCTCAGGACATGAAGGCGGAGGACAAGGCTGCCAAGCATGTCTGCAAGGGCTTCAACGAGTGCAAGGGCCAGGGGGGATGCAAGACCGGGAATGCCGGCTGCGCCACCAAGAACTCGTGCAAGGGGAAGGGCGGTTGCGCCACCACTGCTCATCACGACTGCCGCGGCAAGAATGACTGCAAGGGTCAGGGCGGTTGTGGGACCAAGGCCGCCGGCTGCCAAGGTAAGAACGATTGCAAGGGGAAGGGCGGATGCGCAGTTCCGATCAAGGCGTCGATGCGCAAGAAAACCAAGAAGAAGTAAGCAAGAAGAAGTAAGCAAGACCAGAAGTAAAACGATGGGCGGCCTTCTGAGGCCGCCCATTTTTGCGAGCGACAGCGCGCGCTACTCGGAAGTGAGGCTTACTTCTTCTTGCTGTTCGCGGCCGCCGTTTCGGGTGCTTTGGCGGTGACCTTGAGCCGACCCGCCTTCTCCTGAGCGCGAATGACCGCCATCACGTCCGCCATTGGAAGAGGAGTGAACTCACCGGAGAGGAAGTCGCGGATCTGAAGCGCAGTGAGCTTCTTCTGCGCGAGCAGAGAGAACTCGGCGGTGAACTCGTCGGGAAGCTGGGGGCCCGTGGGACCCGCTCCACGCTGACCGCCGCCTCCGCCACCACCGCCAAATCCCTGACCCGGCGGAGGAGGAACGAACTCGACGACCAGGTTCGATGCTTCCTTCTCTTCTGCCGACAAAGCCGGCTCGGTGACGGTGGCGCCGCGTTGCATCCCCTGAAGCTGATACGCCGCCTTCACTTCGTTGATGAGTGAACCCGCGCGCGCGTCGATCAAAGGCTCGAAGGCCGCCGTCTTCTTCTGGCCGGCGGCGGTATCCGTCCACAAGACGGACGCCGTGCGAACCACCGCCTTCTCGATCGACGCCTGATGCAGGATGGCGTTCTTCGCTTCCCTGTACGCGATACTCAACGCAGCGATGTCCGCGGCATCGGCCACGTAGCCGAGGCCCTTGGTGTGCGACTCGCCCATGCGGGAAAGGCCGCGGCCCAGGTTGTCCGCGAGAACGCGAGCCGCCATCTCATCCGTGCCGGACGCGATGACCGCGAGGCCGCCGAGGCCCACCGCAGCGGCGCGCTTGTACTGCGTCGAATCCTGCTTGTCGGGCGTGTCCTCAGAGGAGTGGTACCACATGTCGGGCCAGGTGATGAACATGACGGCGGGGATACCGTGCTGCATATAAGTCACGTGATCGGACGAGCCGTAGTGCTTGTCGACCTTGATGTAGAAGGCGTCCTTGCTGCCGCGCGGCGACTCAACGGGTTGAGTTGGCGCGTAGCCGGTGATGTTGCGACGGAAGCGAACGCGCTCACGAGAAATGTCCGCGACGTACTCCATCATGCTCTGCGCCACATCGTTCAGGTAGGAAGGGAACGTATCGGGCGTGCGCTGCAGAACCCAGTAGCTGCGCGAGTCGGCGACGCGGATCGCTTCCATGTCGAAGTTCAGCGTACCGATGATCGCCTTCTCTTTGTCCTTGTGGGCGTTGAGATACGCGTTCGTGCCCACGATTTCAGGAACCCACTGGAAGTTGATGGTGCGTTTCGGACGGGGAAGCTTTCCTTCGGCGATCAGCTTGATGTACGCGCGGCCGATCTCGAGAGTGAGCGCGCAACCGGAATTGTCGTCGTTGGCGCCCTGCTTGATCACACCTTCATAAAGATGGCCGCTGATCGCGACTTCCTGGGGCGTGCTGCCGTCACCCGGGATCTCCGCGTGAACGTACTCCGACTTGAGCATCACTTCAGTGCTCTTTACGATCGAGCGAATGGTGATCTTCTCGCCGCGATTGAGCAGGGCGAGGAGGTTGTGCTGAATCTCAGGAGTGACCGACCAGGCGACGGTGCCCGCCTGGGCATTCACGTTGGACGAGACGATCTGAGTGGGGAAGTCCACCGCGCGCTGATACCCGATCGCGCTGATGCCGAGAACACCGACGGCACCGCGCTGAACCGCCTGCTGATAAGTAGCGGCGGTGGAGCCTGATGACAGGACGAACTTGCCCTTCACGTCCTTGCCTTCGAAGTCCTGCGCTCGGCCCGCGGCCACGTCGACGAGATCGGCGCTGAGGTCGCCATTGGCATTGATGGAGGCGAGTGCCAGAACCAGGTCATGGATGTCGAAGAGCTTGATGTTCTTCGGCGACATCATCCATAGCTCGCCTTGGGTCGGCTGCCAGGCCTTCGTCGGTGTGCCGTACTCCTCGATCGCGACATTGCTGAAACCGTACTCCTTGGCGAAATCGGCCATCACGCGGCTCTCGCGATAGGGGGCTTGATACTCAGAGGGCGGACGCACGCGCTGATACGGAACGAGTTCGAGCACATGGTGCATCGCGCGTTCGCCCGACACCTCATTGATGATGGATGTCATCTGGTTCTGGGACAGCAACGTTCGGTCTTCGCGTTCCTGGGAGATGGCGATGCCGGCAACACCGACAAGCGCCGCCAGGGCGAACAGGGTTCGGGTGATCTTCATTCGAGCCTCGAGGAGGGTCCGCCCGGATCGGCGGACGAAAAACGGGCCAACATACCATCGCCTTCGTCATCTCAATTGAATGGCGCGAATCCCCGGCCCGTTCACGGGATCAGAGGCGCTCAGATACATCATCCGCACTCCGTCGGCCCGCGCGATCACGTTCGGATTGCCACCCGGGATGCCGGTGAGCGCCGAGGTTCGAAACTCCAGTCCGTCGATCGACGTCGCGGCGTAGAGGCCGCCGCTCCCTTGAAACGTGCTGCCCGAAGCCACCTGCACGAAATACCACGCGGTCACCGAACCATCGGCATTCGCCATCGCGAACGGATCGGTGGCGTTCTGGTCGAGAAACGGCGCGCCCGGACCAATCCGAACGCCCGCGTCCATTGTCCATTGGATCTGATCGTTGCTCACCGCGCTCTTCATTCTGGTCGCGGGACCTTGCGGGTTGTCGCGCAGTTCGCTGAAGTACATGCGCCGTGGACGGGCCACCGCAGCCGGTCCAGCCGATCACTACCCACATGGCGGGAACGATGGGTCGAATCAAGGAGATCCAGAAGTCGGGGCGAGGCGACGTCGACATCGGTTGATTCTCCGCTATCAGCGACCTCTTTCGGCGCTCTCTTCGGCGGAGCACTGGAGCCTTCCTGGTTTGGACGGTCCGGGTGTCGCGAAGGTCTGCACGGTCGACCCACGCGCGTGCCGCGGGCTCAGGCGTTCGCGGTTTCGTCGGGACGGTTTTCTGCGCTGGGATTAACCGCCGACCTCAGGTCTCTCGCGGGCGGGCCTCAAGCGAAGAGGCCATCAAGGGGTCGATCACGGTTGGCAAGCTCGCCGGCTACGTGGTGCTCGCGGACGACCCGCACACGTGGACGCCGAGAAGATCAAGGACATCAAGATCGCGCGGACGGTGGTGGGCGGGATGGTTTCCTATCAGGCGTAGCGCATAGGCTTGAGGGAGGAGAACCACCATGCCCCATCCCAGCAAGACCATCCGGATCCACCAGACCGGCGGACCCGAGCAGCTCAAGCTCGACGATCTCGAAGTCGGCGAACCCGGTCCCGGCCAGATCCGTATCAAGCACCATTCGATCGGCCTGAACTTCATCGACGTCTACCATCGCACCGGTCTGTATCCGCTGCCTCTGCCCGCGGCGTTGGGCAATGAAGGCGCCGGCGTCATCGAAGCGGTGGGCGACGGCGTCACGCATCTCAAGGTGGGGGATCGCGCTGCGTACGCCGGTGGCGGACCGGGCAGCTACAGCGAGCGCCGCGTGATGCCGGCGCTTCCGGTTTGCCAGCTGCCCGACACGATCTCGTTCGATACGGGCGCCGCGATGATGCTCAAAGGCATGACCGCTCAATATCTCTTGAAGCGCACCCTGCCGCAGGGGGGACTTCATGCGGGCGACTTCGTGTTGTTTCACGCGGCGGCAGGCGGAGTGGGCCTCATCGCCTGCCAGTGGGCGAAGGCTCTGGGCCTCCAACTGATCGGCACGGCGGGATCCGACGCGAAGTGCGCGCTCGCGAGGGAGCTGGGTGCGGCGCACGTCATCAACTACAACACGGAGGACTTCCTGCCCCGAGTGAAAGAGATCACTGGCGGCAAAGGTGTGAAGGTCGTGTACGACTCTGTCGGCAAGGACACCTGGGACCGGTCACTCGATTGCTTGCGTCCCTTTGGCCTCATGGCGAGTTTCGGAAACTCATCCGGTCCGCCCGCTCCGTTCGCGCCCGGAGTTCTCGCACAAAAGGGTTCGATCTATGTGACGCGGCAGGTGCTCTTCACCCACATCGCCACGCGGGAATCGGCCCAGGAGATGGCGGATGACCTGTTCGAAGTCGTGAAGAGCGGAAAAGTGAAGATCAGGATTGATCAGACGTTTCCGCTCGCGCAAGCATCGGAGGCGCACATCGCCCTCGAAGCGCGAAAGACGACTGGCTGCACCATCTTGTTGCCGTAGTCCACCCGCGATCCCCTTAGAGAGGCGTTGCTGCTTGGAAGCTCTCGAGTTCGGCAGGGGAGTTCAAGTTGAGGAGCGAATTCGGCGGTGCGCCGACCTGCGCGCATTTGAGGGATGCGGCGGCGTCCGTCAGTTTCAGCCGTCCTTCAATGATCGCCCGACGCACGGACCGCAGACACGGCTCGACGCGGAACGCCGCGCACATTGGTTCCATCCCGCGGTCAGTGTGTGCCATCGCGACTTCGGCATTGTCGAGCGCCCGAGAGAGGTCGCGCAGGAGACACGACGAGACATACGGCGTGTCCACGGCGAGCCAAACCATGCGGTCGCTGTCAGATGAAGCGGCGTCCATGAGCGCTGCGTATAGACCGCCGATCGGTCCGGCGCCGCAGATCTCATCGACAATCAAAGGAACGCCGAAGTCTTCGTAACGCCTCGTCGGGCCGCAGAGGATCGCGATATCCGACGCCACCGCGCGGACCGTATCGAGCGCGTGACCGAGGAACGTCGTGTCGCGCCAGGGGAGGAGCGCCTTGTCCCGTCCCATCCGTGAACTCCGACCGCCGGCGACTACGTAGCCGCGCACGCCTCGGTCGCGCGAGCCGTTTTCTGAGACATCATCGGACGGAGTCTGTGGAGGGCGAGCGATCACTGGCTGCGCGCTTTCCGGAGGCAGATGGTGGACGCGGGATATTCGACCGACAAGTGATCAGAACCCTCTTCGATCAAGCGCGTCGCTTGAAGCTCCATAGGATCTCGAACTCAGACGCGATATCCCCGGCTGCGTTTCGTCCCACCGACTTGGCGAGATAGCTCGCGGGCTCGCCGGTCTTGCCCGCCCGTTCGATGGTCTCCGCCATTTCACCGACTTGCCGGAACGTGAACTGCGATTCGCCGGCGATCTTTTTCATATAGCGGGCGCGAACATC
>JBDSLN010000063.1:0-7395 GCA_039916365.1 Vicinamibacteria bacterium | reverse complement strand
GGCCTCACCCATCGCGGCCCTGCTGTACCTGCCCGGCACCAACATGAATGGTGAGACAGCACTCGCCGACGAAGACCACAATCTCTGGATCTTCATGGCGCGCCGCGGCGTCGAAGTGTTCGCCCTCGACTACCGCACGCGTTTCGCGTCCGACAGCACCGATGCTGGGGCACTCGCCTCGATGAAGGCCTGGACCACGGAAGCGTTCGTGGATGACATCAAGATGGCGGCGGCCCTGGCGCGGACGGAGAGCGGCCGGGCCCAGCTTTACGTCGCAGGATTCTCACGCGGCGTCTTTCTCGCCTACGCCTACGCGTGCGCCGAACCTGGCGCCACCGCGGGCCTAATCGCGCTCGACGGCCAGTTCAAATCTCACGCTCCGAAGAATCAGTACGAGATCGACGCGGACGTGAAGAAGCTGGAAGACAGCCATGCGTGGGCGGCCGATGTCGCGGGGCGCCTCGGCTGGGAGGGCCGCCAGAAGCTGATGATGGCGGTCGCAGCCAATCCAAACGCGCCCGCGACCGATCCCAAGTTCAAGACCATCGGCGAACAGCTCGCCAACCTTCTCCAGTTCGCCTGGGGCCCAGGCGCCCTCGCGAATCCAATGGGCGGCCAGTCCAAGCCTGAAGTTCTCGGCCGTCTGCTCGGAGGCTACGATCGGTACTACCCCACGATTCAGGATGTCGACGCCAAGCGCATGGCCGATCGCGACGACGATCCCAAGACCACGGTCGACGATGTGTGGGGCGAGATGAAGACGCCCATCCTCTATTTCGGCAACGCGCGCATGCCGGGCGACTGGCTCCTGAACGGCGTTTACTCCGCGCAGAAGAGCGGATCACCCGACGTCACCATCAATGTCCTCGAAGGCTTCGGGCACCTCGACGTCCTGGTGAGCGAACACGCGCGCCTTGAGGTGTTCGAGCCGACGTTGGCATGGATCAAGGCCCGAGCGGCGAAGCCGTAGGCTCAATCAACCTCTTGGATACGTAACGTCCTGCACACTTGCTGACGTTTGACACCAGCACGAACGAACCATTAGACCTCTCACAACAGACCAAGCCGGGCGGATTTTTCCAAAACTTTAGGAGTCTCACAATGCAGCAGTTCACTCTTCGGGCAAGGCTCAGGTTTGCTCTTAGCCTGTGTTTCATCGGGCTCTCCCCGAACCTGGCTCACGCCCAGGCGACAGGTTCCATCTCCGGCACCGTCAAGGATGACTCCGGCGCGGTTCTTCCGGGCGTCACCATTGAGGCGACCAGCGCGGCGACAAACAATACGCGTACCGCCACCACCGGTGCGGACGGCTTCTACACCATCCAGCTCGTGCAGCCCGGCCTGTACAACATCAAGGCGACGCTGTCTGGTTTCTCGACTTTCAGCCGCACCGGCGTCAAGGTCAACGTCTCGGAAAGCGCGACGGCCAACTTCGGCTTGAAGGTCGGCGGATTGACCGACACGGTCGACGTCACCGGCGAAGCGCCGTTCATCGAGAGCGGCAACGCGACCCTGGGCATCGTCATCGATGAGAAGAAAGTCGTCGACCTCCCGCTCAACGGCCGGAATTTCACTCAGCTCGGAACTCTGATCCCCGGCGTCGTGGCTCCTCCCGCGGGCCTCGGCGGCCAGAACGGTGACGCTCAGGCGGGTGCGAACGGCTTTGGCGCTGCGACCGCAGGCTTCAACGTCAACGGCCAACGCAACCAGTCGAACAACTTCCTTCTCGACGGCGCCACGAACAACGACACCTTCAACACCGGTTTCGTTCTTCGTCCGCCCCCCGACGCAATCCAGGAGTTCAAGATCCTCACCCACTCCTACAGCGCTGAATACGGCCGAAACACCGGTTCCGTCGTCAACGTGGTGACCAAGTCCGGTTCCAACACCTGGCATGGCGGCGTGTGGGAGTTCAATCGTGACGACAAGTTCCAGGAGAAGAACTACTTCGTCAAACTCGCAAACCAGCCCAAGCCGAAGTTCAAGCAGAATCAGTTCGGCGGCGCCCTCGGCGGACCGCTCATGAAGGACAAGCTCTTCGTGTTCGGTTACTACGAGGGCTTCCGCAACACCAAGGGCACGACGTCCAACCTGACCGTGGCCTCCGCGGCGCAGCGCGCGGGCACGTTCACCACCGCGATCATCGATCCGCTCACCGGCGTCGCTTTCCCGGGCAACCAGATCCCGTCCAACCGCTTCAACCCGGTTTCGACGAAGCTCATCAACGACTTCATCCCGTCCGCGAACAGCGGTGCCAATGGCTACATTGTTTCACCCGAGGTGGTGGACAATCGCGACCAGGCGGGCGGCCGCCTCGACTACAAGATCTCCAACAAGCACTCCGTGCTCGGTCGCTACCTCTGGAGCCGCTCCAAGGTGTTGACTCCCCGCACGATCGCGCCGGCCGATTCACGCGCCGCCGCGAAGCTGTGGGACGCAATGGTGTCCGACACTTACATGTTCAGCCCCAACGCGATCAACCAGGCCCGGTTCTCGATCAACAAGATCGACGCGCAGCCGGCGACCACCTCGGGCCTGACGAACACCTCCTACGGGCTCTCGGTCTCGAACAGCAACCCGCTCGCCATCGGCCTGCCTTCAATCGCCATCACCGGCTTCTCGGGCCTCGGCGACGCGCAGCAGCCCTTCGTTCAGCGCAACAACGATGTCTACCAGTTCACGGATGACTTCTCGTACCTGCGCGGACGTCATTCGATGAAGTTCGGCGTGGACTTCCGCTCTGAGCACATGTTCATCGCGTTCATCAACCGCCCCAACGGCGACTTCACCTTCAACGGCGCGATCACCGGCAACGGCTTCGCAGACTTCCTCCTGGGCGTTCCTTCGCAGTTCCGTTACACCACGCAACAGGGCGTTCAGGACGGCACGGGCAAAACTTACGCTGCCTACGCGCAGGACGAGTTTCGCTTCTCCGATCGATTGACCTTTAACGTCGGCCTTCGCTACGAACTCGCCACTCCGTTCGTCGAGAAGGAGAATCGTATCGTCGTCATTAACCCCGAGAAACAGTCGACGGTGTATCCGCAGGCTCCCAAGGGTCTGCTCTATCCCGGTGACGCGGGGATTCCGGCCGGTGGCTACGCGACCGACCGGAACAACCTCGCACCGCGTCTCGCCTTCACCTACGATCCGACCGGCAAGGGCAAGACCAGCATCCGTGGCGCCTGGGGCATCTTCTATGACGCCCTCGCGGGACAGGGTGACCTGTTTCAGGCGGGCGTTCTCGCTCCGCCCTTCACGCCTCTGGTCGAGTTCAACGCGACGCGCGCCAATCCGAACATCCAGTTTGCGAACCCCCTCGCGGGCCAGTCCGTGAGTGCAACGCTCTTCCCGAACAACCTGACCATCATCGGCTGGGGTCCGACGTTCAACACGCCTTCGGCTCAGCACTACAACCTCACCGTGCAGCAGGCGATCGGGAACAACATGGGCCTCGAAGTCGGCTACGTCGGTGCGCGCGGCAAGAACATGCCGATGTTCCTCGAGATCAATCCGCTCATCAACGGTGTTCGCAAGTTTCCGGCCTACGCCCTTCTACGGCCGACCCTCACCGTCGCGGAGTCCTGGTACAACTCCCTGCAGGCTTCTCTCCGCATGCGTCCGACCAAGGGCATCAACTTCCTGATGTCCTACACACTTGGCGACGCAAAGGATCACGTGTCTGGGTTGAACATCGGCGGCGAGAGCCGTCCTGTTCTTCCCATCACGCTTGGAGACGACGCCAGCATCCAGGCCGCCCTGGCTCAGGAGAAGGGTCCCGCGCTCTTCGATGTTCGTCATCGTTTCGTCGTCAGCTTCGGCATCGAGCTTCCGAAGCTCGCCGACAAGTCGCCCGCGATGCGCGCGATCCTCGGTGGATGGCAGGCAAACGGCATCTTCCAGGCTCAGACCGGCTTCCCACTGACCGTGACCGACAGCGTGCTTGCCGCCAATGGCTTCACGAATCGTCCGAACGAGATCTGCGATCCCAATGACGGCGCTCCACATGCCGTGCCCACCGCCTCGAACCCGCTCGCCAAGTGGTTCAAGACGGAATGCTTCGTTCGTCGCACAGCCGCTGAGACCGCGACCGGTCTCTCCTCCCAGTCGAGGAACACCGTCCGTGGTCCTGGCTTCAACCGCACGGATCTCTCGATCTTCAAGAACTTCACGTTCGCGAAGAGCAAGCAGATCCAGATTCGTATCGAAGGCTTCAACATCTTCGATCAGGAGAGGTTCAACCAACCGGTCAACGCGAGTGCTGCCGCCAACTTCGGCGTGCTGACCTCAGCGGACGACGGCCGCACCATTCAGTTCGGCGCGAAGTTCTCCTTCTAGTGTTTAGCTGGGGGGCCGCAGATCACGTTTCGTTGGCGTGCTTAGCCCCCCAGACCCCCACGCTCCGGCGGGAGTGAATCCCGCCTACGCTATTACTCAGCCGCGAGGTCCTAGAATCGGCGCGTGAAATCGCCATCGGCGGGCGCACAGGGTGCCTTGATCGCGGTTCTGCAGGCCGCCTATTCCGGGGAGATGGCTGCGGGCTTCGCCTACGCGGGACACTGGAGAAGTGTTAAAGCCGCGAAGGTACGTGACGAGATCCGGGCCATCGAAGCGGAGGAGTGGCATCACCGGAAGATGGTGGGCGAGATCCTGACATCGCTCGGCGCTCGTCCAAGCAGGCGGCGAGAACGCATCTTCCGAATCATCGGACGCACACTGGGGCCGCTGTGTCGAGTCAGCGGGTGGCTGCTGCCGATGTGGGGCGCAGGTTTTCTCGAAAGCCACAACGTCGTCGAATACGAGGTGGCGGCCCGGCTCGCGGAGGAAAGCGGCCATGGTGAGTTCATTGATGAACTCCTGAGAATGGCGGAAGTCGAGTGGGAGCACGAACGCTACTTCCGCGAGCGCGTTCTCGAACATCGCTTTGCCCGCCTCATTCCGATTTGGAAGGCGCCGCCGCCCAAGGACACCATCCGTGGCGGAGCCATCAAACGCGCGGCATAAGAAAGCCCTTGCGACGGACTTTCGTGTTGAGGCCGACGGTTCCAAGGGCGCCGGTTCGTGTCTGGCCACAGCCGCGAAGCACGGCCGCAACCCAATGAACACCATCATCGAAACGCCCGATTCACTCGGGCGTTTCGAGCATCACAACCACTTCATTGGGTGGAGGCCGGGGGGTCCTAGGGGGGCCGGGTTCGTGTCTGGCCCTCCTAGACTCAACGATAGAATCTCTCACATGAAACGTCGAGACTTCATCAGCCGGGCCACGGCGGGCGCAACCCTCCTGGGCTTTCCGGCGATCGTCAGATCGCAGACATCCACGCCGCGGGTCGTCTCGGGCGTGCAGGCCGGAGACGTGACGGGCGGACGCGCCACCATCTGGTCAAGATCGAACATGCCGTCCGAGATGGAAGTCGAGTGGGCGACCAACGACCGCTTCGAAAACTCGACCATCATCGGCAATTCTTATGCAGTCAACAGCACGGGCCTGTGCGCGAAGACCGAGCTTCAGAGGCTTCCCGCGGGCGAGAACATCTTCTACCGTGTGCGTTTCCGGGATCTCGCCGACGCGCGCGCCATCGGTGAACCGGTGTCGGGGCGATTTCGAACCCCTCCTCCCGACGGCCGCGACGTGAGCTTCATCTGGGGCGCCGACACCGCGGGCCAGGGCTACGGGATCAACGCCGCCATGGGCGGCATGAAAATCTACGACTCGATGGCGAAGGCGGATGCGGACCTCTTCATTCACGTCGGCGACACCGTGTATTCGGACCAGCCCATCGAGAAGGAAAAGCGCGCGGGGGACGGGACCCTGTATCGCAGCCTGACCACGGAGGCAAAGTCCAAGGTGGCGGAGACGCTCGACGAGTTCCGCGGACAGTGGGGATACAACCTGCTCGACGAGAACGTTCGGCGCTTCAATTCGCAAATGGCGCAGTTCGTCATGTGGGACGATCACGAAGTTCACGACAACTGGTGCCCGGGGACGATCCTGGAGGACCCCCGCTTCAACATCGAACGCCGCGTGGATGTGCTGGCCGCCCGCGCGCGACGCGCCTTCTTCGAGTTCACCCCGATCCGCGGCATGGAATCAACAGCCACGAAGATCGATCGTCTGCTCCCGTTCGGCCCCCTGCTTGATGTCTTCTCGCTCGACATGAGGACCTACCGCGGCAAGAACGGACCCAACAACTCGCCGAGGCTTGACGCGAATTCAGCGCTTCTCGGACCCACCCAGGTCGCAACGCTGAAAAAGTCGCTGCGCTCATCGCGCGCCGTGTGGAAGGTGATCGCGTCCGACATGCCGCTCGGCCTCAACGTGGGTGATGGTCCGGGACGCTATGAAGCGGTGGCGAACGGGGATCCGGGTAACCCAAGCGGACGCGAGCTCGAGATCGCGGACCTCCTGTCGTTCATCAAGCGCGAGCGCATCTCGAACATCATCTGGATCACCGGTGATGTGCACTACGCCGCCGCGCATCGCTACTCTCCCGAGGATGCGACGTTCACCGACTTCAATCCCTTCTGGGAGTTCGTGGCCGGCCCTCTTCATGCGGGGACGTTCGGTCCGAACGAACTCGACAAGACCTTTGGTCCCTCCGTTCGCTACCTCTCCATTCCCAAGGGTATGAAACCGAATCAGCCCCCTTCGGCGGGGCTGCAGTTCTTTGGCAAGGGATCCGTGGACAGCCGCACACGCGAACTGACAGTGAGCCTTCACGATCTTTACGGGAAAAAACTCTGGAGCATTTCATTGCCCGCGGCGGAAGCATGAGAAAGCACAAGATCGCCGCACTTCCGGGCGACGGCATCGGTCCCGAGGTCCTCGAAGCCGGACTCACCGTTCTCGAGGCGCTGGAGAAGACCGAGGGCTTCAACCTCAATACCATCCAGTTTCCCTGGGGTTCCGAGTACTACCTCGAGCATGGACGCATGATGAAGGAAGGCGGCATCGAATCCCTGCGGACCTTCGATGCGATCTACTTCGGCGCCGTCGGCTCGAAGGACGTGCCGGATCACGTCACCGTGTGGGACCTCATCCTCCCCATCCGACAGAAGTTCGATCAGTACGTGAATCTGCGTCCCATGCGCCTTCTGCCCGGCCTGAAGTCCCCGCTGGGCGGACGTGGTCCCGAAGACATCGACATGGTCTGCGTGCGCGAGAACACCGAAGGTGAGTATTCGGGCGTGGGTGGCTTCGTCCATCGCGGGCGCTCGGGCGAGATGGCCAATGAGGTTGCTACCTTCACCCGCGCCGGGATCGAACGGGTGGTGACTTTCGCCTTCGAGCTTGCCCGAACCCGGCCCAAGAAGCTCCTTGCGTCGGCCACCAAGTCCAATGCGCTCCGCCATTCGATGGTTCTGTGGGACGAGGTCGTGGAGGAAGTGGCGGGC
>JBDSLN010000062.1:0-2710 GCA_039916365.1 Vicinamibacteria bacterium | reverse complement strand
GCAAGGGAGGCTGCAGCGTGTGCCAGCGAAGCACACCCACTTCGGTGGCCTCGCCCACGCCCGTCTCGCGAGCGGCCAACCGGGCGCGAAGAAGGTCCTCGCGAATCGCGTCGCTCGCATCCAGGATGCTTACGGGCACGTCGGCGCATCTCGCGGACTGGACGGAAGGCTGGGCCGAATGGTCCCACAACGAAAACCATTCACGGCCGAAATCGTGTTCGCGGCTCACCTTCACCCCGCACTCGGTCTTGTAGATCGCCCAGACGTTGTCGAGGCGGTCCGCGTCAACCGATAGACGAATGATTTCACGAGCGAAGGCGTCGGCCGCGATGGTTTGACGGTCGTAGTTCGCGATCACATTGGTGGCAGGAGCGGCCACATCTGGAAGCGCGGTGGTCGCAGCAGCTTTCATCGACTCTGCGCGGCTCACCGGAGTGACCCCGGCGGCGGCCTGGAGGGGGCGATCTCCGGGCACGAGCCAGCCCGTCATGACGCCGGAAACGATCGTGATAAGTGGCGCGATGTGCTTCATTGGGACTTTCCAGTCGGATCTGCCTCGTACAGAGCAAAGCACGTGCCACGAAGATTGGGTGAATCCAGCCACAGGCGCGTTTTGTAGATTTCACTGGCTGAATGGGCTTTGTAGCCAGGGTCGCGCTTGACGGCCGCCGTGCGCGGTCAAGAAGGGATCGGACGCAACATGGCGTTCCAACGTCGTGTGTGGCCCGCGGACTACGACCGTGGCATGTCGGTTGCAGTCTGAGCGCCCAGATCAGGAGTCCGAGCATGACCGAAGAAACCAAAGAGCAGAGAAAGTTTCTGCGCGACATCATCCAGGGCTTCGACTCCGCCATGCTCGTGACGTATTCCGGGCGAGATTCGATGTCGGCGCGCCCGATGTCGATCGCGGAGGTGGATCACAACGACGTGATGTACTTCGCCACCGACATTGCGTCCGCCAAGGTCGATCAGCTCAAGATGAACCCGCGGGCCTACCTGACTTTTCAAAACGGCAAACGGTGGGCCTCGGTGACCGGATCCGTGCGTGTCCTGCGAGACCGCGCCCTGATCGGTCGTCTCTGGTCTGAGGCCTGGAAGGTTTGGTTTCCCAAGGGGATGGACGACCCATCCATTTGTATCCTCGCCTTCGACGCCGAGGAAGGGGAGTACTGGGACAACTCGGGCGTCAATGCGTTGAAGTATCTGCTCAAGGCCGCCAAGGCCTACGCCACCGGAACCAAACCAAAGGTCGAATCGGAAGAGCACGGCAAGGTCACGCTCTAACGGGCCCCGACAATCAGGAGATTTTCAAATATGCCAACAAATACAGGCCAGAAGACGGAAGCGGAGCTCGGTGCTCATCTAGATCCCATCAGCAAGGAACCGGGGTCGCACCCGGTCGGGGTGGGAATGGGCGCCGCAGGTGGCGCTGCTTCAGGGTTGGTGATGGGTGCCATCGCCGGACCTGCCGGCGCCCTTGTGGGCGCCGCCTTGGGTGCGGTGGCCGGTGGAATCGCGGGCAAGGTCATCGCGGAAGGACTCAATCCTTCAGAGGAAGATGCCTACTGGCGCGAGAACTACGCTTCGCGGCCGTACGTAGCCCAGGGCGTCTCGTACGAGGCTTATCGGCCTGCCTACAAGTTCGGCTGGGAATCTCGGAACCGCTACGGCAACCTGGGCTGGGAAGAGGCTGAGGAAAAGCTCAAGCGCGATTGGTCGACGCTTGAAGAGCAGGAACGGCTCGACCTTGAATGGGAGAAAGCCCGTAGTGCCACCCGCGATGCCTGGGACCGCATGCTTCCGCATCGACACGAACAAAAATAGCCTTCATTCCCGCACGGCGAGCGTTAGGCGGTTTCCGTCCACAACCGCGCTGATTTTCGGCGGTTGGGTCTCGTTGACGCGCACTCGAATTGCCTCGTTGAATTCATTGCTCCCGGAACGCAGTTCGATGCGAATTTCGTGCTCTCCCGGCGTGATTCGAAGTTCAGCACCATAACGACCGTCGAACGCCGTCACCATTCCGCCGCTCTTGATCGGCATCCCATTGGTGCTGGTCGCCAGGACGATTCTGTCGTCGACTTTGATTCGCAGGCTGGCGCTCGCGAAGGGGTGACGAAGTTCCATGTCTACCTTGACGGGCTTGCCGGCTGAATCCACGGAGAGGGGCACAAGACTCTGTGATGCTTGAGGAGGAGCGGAGGCAGCGGTTGCAGGGAGCGTTGTCGGCTGCGTGGTGGGTCCGCCCGATCCCGCGACTGCCCCTCCTCCAGCGGAAGACGCGACGGCGGCAGCGGAGGGCACGGGCGCCGTCGAGGAGCGACGCTGAACCATCAGAACAACGGCGACACCGAAGACGATGCCAACTGCAATGGCGGCGATGAGACGCATCGAGGCCTGCGGAGGTCGATCCACGGGACTGAGATCCAACTGGAGCCGTGTGCCCTTTCCGTCAGGTCGGTGGGCGAGAGGCTCGGGCGACCCGAGCCCGCCTGGCCCTCTCGGCCGCGGCATCACTTTGAGTTCCACGGTTTCAATTGGCGTGAGTTGTGTGGCGTGAGCCGGCGCCTTGCCGTCGATCAGGTTCTCCAGGTCTGCGGCGAAGTGCGCGGCGCTGTCATAGCGCGCGTCCCGCGACTTGCGCACCGCGCGTGCAACGATGCTGTCGAGGGCCCGCGGGATCCCATACCCGAAGGTTGACGGCGGAAGC
>JBDSLN010000061.1:0-3616 GCA_039916365.1 Vicinamibacteria bacterium | reverse complement strand
CGTTGAAGTTCAACAAGGGCTCAAAGGTGCCCCCGGACGGAGAGAAATCGCCGAAGATGGTGAACGCTGCGGTTTTCCCGGTGTTGGTGAGCGCATCCAGATGATCGGCCGCGCGGCCCCCCCCGGTGGCGGGGTCGAAAGCGGTGTAGCGGAAGTTGGTGGGGGACGATCGCGCGGCGCGAGAGATATGTGACGACACCTGAAGGACTCCCGGCACCCCTTCGTCGGCGCTGAGGTGGCAACCCATGCAGCGTTTCTGGTTGTTGACCGGACCCAGACCCTCGGCCGCCGTGTGTTCGGTGGTGAAGAAGGTCATCCCTTCCATCAACGACTTTTTCTCATCGTCGTTAAGGCTCGGGTAGCCAAAGGCTGGGATGTCGCTCGCCTTGAGTGGAGCGGGTCCCACTTCGGCGAACTGCGCGCGCGGCACGCGATCGACGGGACGGCGCTGAGCATTGTCGGTCGGGCCGGCGATGGCAGAGAGGTCTCGATCGGTCAGAACCGGGATGGTGTCCGTGATGCTGCCTTTCTGGCTGCAAGCGGTTACTACGCTCATGGCAACGGCGCCCAGCAGCAGGATCCGAATGGGCGATCGCGCGTTGCGAATTGGGCTCAGCGAGGCGGGCATGGCGTTGGGCCTTTCAGGACTCATGGGCGGCGTAGAAAATTCGGGCAGAAAAGAGGGCGTTGACATGCTTAAAAGTCCCAGATCATGGCCAGGAACGTGCGCCGAATCGTGGTGCTGCGCAGCGGAGCGCCTTCGAAATGGAAATGCGACGCAGTGAGGGAAAGGTTTTTGTGAATCCGGTAGTCGCCCGTTACTTCGAATCCTTTCACGTCGGTGCCCGCGCCGAGATCCGAGTCTGCGAACGCGGCGACGGCGGCATCTCCTTCCACGCGCCGCCATGTTCCGTGAAGACTGAAGGGTTTCAACTTCCGCTTCGCATCGCCGCCGATCAGGCCAAGACTGACGCCGATGCCGTCCGTTTCCGAGTCCACCGAAAAGTTATGTGCGTACTGACCCATCACGACCAACTCGGTCTTACCCAGCAAGGGAAGCTTGACCGGGAAAACGGCCTGACCGGTGCTCTCGAAAATATCGAACTCGTTGTTCCGGAATATTTCGACGCCGGACCCGACATCGACCAGGGCGTTGGTCGCCTGGAATCCGCCGCGTACCAGAAAAGCCGCCTGACCGGGAAGAAGAGAGGCGCTCTGCCCGGGAACAAAGCTCGGCGCGCGCGCCCCGGAATTCAAGTTCTGCCAATGGTAGTAGGCGCCGGCCAGGGTTACGTTCTTCACTTTGAGCTTGAGCTGATCCGACCACAGAGAGGTGTCGCCCACCAGTCCGGAGAACCGAGCCTGTCGGAACCATTCAATGATGAAGTAGCCCGCGGTGTTCTCCAGGGTCACGGTCGGCTTCCCATCATGTTCTTTCTTGTAGAGGCCGGTCTGAAGGACCGCACCCACTGGAGAGATGTCGTCGTCCCAGGTCATCTCTGCACGAAGGACGCCCTTGTCGCCTCGCCAGAAGGGTTGAGGCACCTTGCCGAACACCGCGTGGATGCGGTCTTTGTTCTTGAATGGGCGCACATCGACGTAGAACTGGTCGAGCCCAAAGGTCACCGGCCGGAACCCGTCGCCGAGACGGACGAAAGGAGCTGCGGGATTAGGCGTTTCACCCGCGCTGACGCGGATGCCGCCGCTGATCGTGGAGCTCGTGTCCTTGAACTCCATGCCGAAACGCAGGCGGGTGAGAAGCCCGTCGTTGTGGTTGCCTGCGAGCAGAAGATCGGCCTTGTCTTCGAGCCTCGTGAAGTCTTCGCGCAGGTAGACGTTGGCGAAGAAGCGGATCGGGATAGTCGACGTCATCACGATCATGGTCGACGGCGGAGGCTTGGGAGCATCTGCGATCGGACTCGGGGAAGGCGTGGGACTCGCCTGCGGATCATCCGCGCCACGGGCCTGGGCGGACGGCGCGACGAACATAAGTCCCAACGTCAGTACCCAGGGCGCAGTGTCTTTGACTCTAAAAACCATCACGTCGTGCCTCCATCAACCGAATGTGGGGCAACTGTATAGCGGAACGTTTCGGACTCCAAACGGTAATCCGCACGTGAGACCGAAGGTCGGTTACCGATCTTCGGGGGGGGGCGGAATCAGTCCAATTCGGGGATCAGAGTGCTTTCAGGAAAAGTATGACCTGTTGCTGTTGACGGGGCGAGAGGCGACGCCACTTCTGCATTGACAGCCGGGACTCGCTTCGAAATCCACCGGTCTCACCGATCGCGGGACAGGTGTCGTTCGGGAGCGCGCCGGTCTGAGGGCAACCCGCGGCGGGATCCGGCAAATCGTGCAACTCGATGGCCGCGGTTAACGCGGTGTCCAGGTCGGTAATCGCAATCGGATAGTTCGTGCGATCCGAATCCGATGCTACCGTCCGCGCGGGCTGAGCAGGATTAATGTAGACACGCGCATCGTGAAGGAAGGGAGGTCCGATACGACCAAGTCCCATCAAAGGCGGGGTGCGCCATTCTTTGCCGGACGCAACACCCTGACCGGGCAAGGCGAAGTCGGCAAGGTTGCGGTTGAGTTCCAGCGATGGCTTCGGCGGAACTGAGTCGTTGCGACCCTGCCGGACCTGACCCATGTCGTGAAGAAGGAGGTCGGAGAAAATCGGGAAGTACTTGTTTGAGAGATGACGCGCACCCACGAGCGAGGGCGAGGTGCCCGTCGTCATGATGGGGAAGTGGCAACCCACGCAGTTGAGCTTTCGGTCGGAGGCGATCGCTTTTTCGGCGTTGGGCCCGGTGCCCACCGGCGTGGCCCCCGCAAGCATGCGACTGCGAAAGGCCGCAAGGTCAACGCCGAACAGCTCCGCTCCGGCCTGAATATCCGCCGCTCCGGGAGACGTGGCCGGGCTTTCGAGCAGGCGCGGGTCGACGTCGGGAAGCGAAATCATCCGGATGAGATTACGCAGGCCCATAATGTCCTCGGCCTTCAGCTCGGGATCCGGAGCCTTGTCGCAGTCGCGCCCGACATTCTGGTTATTGTTCTGTTCGACCGGCGCGAAGGGGCTAGTCATGCCGATCTCGCCCTGGGTGCCGCCGATCATGAATTGAAACAGCGTGGGACCGGCAGCACGGAGGCCGAAGCGCGCGACCCGCACCACAGGGTCTCCGCCGAGGAAGGCGGCAGCGGCGTTGTTTTCATTATGCCTGCCGGAGATGCAGTCGCCGAGGCATTCGGCACCCGAAGTTGGAAGCAGCGAGGAGAACGAATTGACGGCGTCGTTCGGGTCGTCGTTCGCCACGATGTCGCCCGCGTAAATCGCCTCCATCAAACCGCGTCCAATGTAAGGGGGTGCGGCGCGTTCGCCCTGGGCGCGACGGAATCCAAGTTGTGAAGTGCCGGTAACCGGGTCGATCCCACCTTGAAGGTTGGGGTCGACCTGTTCGGGTGGGACGATGTCGGCGAGGCAGCCGTTGTTGGCGCGGACATGTTGAATCGGCCCGCCGAAGACGGTCAGCGGATCGAATCCGCCGCTCGCCGGAGAGTAGTCGCCGAAAAGAGTGAACGCTGCGGTGGGCGGTGGCGTCGTGGCGCTGATAGCCGC
>JBDSLN010000060.1:0-3806 GCA_039916365.1 Vicinamibacteria bacterium | reverse complement strand
GCGCGGTCGAGTTCATCAAGAAGAACATCAAGCTCGATGGCGTCGTCAAGGCGTCGGTCGAGGACTCGAAGAAGGTGGTCGACATCTGCACGCAGTACGCGCAGAAGGGCATGTTCAACATCTTCCTCACCATCTTCTTCATCACGCTTTCGTTCGCGTGCTACGAGCCGTTCTACTTCATCGGCTACCTGATCTCGATCGCGTTGTTTGGTCTGTATCAGGCGATCTTCATGGCGAACGCGGGCGGCGCCTGGGATAACGCGAAGAAGATCGTCGAAGTCGAGTTGAAGGAAAAAGGCACGCCTCTGCATGCGGCGGCCGTCGTTGGCGACACCGTCGGCGATCCGTTCAAGGACACGTCTTCCGTCGCCATGAACCCGGTCATCAAGTTCACCACTCTCTTCGGCCTGCTCGCCGTTGAGCTTGCCGTGGAGATGACCAAGAATGGGCAGCATCAGCTGACGCAGATCCTGGCCGTGGTGTTCCTGGTTATCGCCCTGTTCTTCGTCCACCGTTCGTTCTACGGCATGCGCATCGACGCGAAAGAGTAGTTCTTCGCTGCGGTCGCTCGCAGCTCACGGCCTGGACTTCAACGCATCGAAGCCAGGCCGTTTTTTATTTGCCGGCAAATTCTCTTAAGACTTTCTTCACGCCCTGACCCCTACACTTTCATTTCGTCAGTACAGACGAAATTAAGTCTTACCGGAGGAGTTCCACGTGATGAAATCCAGCGCCAGGCTTTTCGTGGTCGGGTTGTTTTTGCAGACTGCCGGATGCGGCTCAGGCGGTGCGCCTTCATCGCCCTCGGCCGTTCAGGCCACCACCGCGACCGCTGTCGCGACTCCTTCGCCCTCGGTCAGCCCAGCGCCGACGCGAGCGCTCTCGACCAACGATGTGTCCGTTCTGTTTCCCTTAGGGAAGGGTGAACTCTGGGCGGTCTCGATGAGCGCTCGCAATGGCGAACCGCTCCTTCCGCGCGGTGCCCTCGATCAAGTGGGCCGTCAGGTGATCCGGGAATTCCAGCCGGGTGATGCGACGTATGTCGGGCTGCGAGTGGTGTCGCTTCGCGTGGACCCGTGCTTCTCGGGAACGCCCTGCTATCCGCAGATTCGCCTGGTTCTTCAAGGCCTGACCCCGGATCGCACGCGAGCCTTCGATGGGTCCTTTCACGCTCTCTACAACCTGACCGCCGAGGATTTCGCCGCGATGGTCGCGAAACTTAAGACGATCGCGCTCCTGGCACCCGAGAACGTGAATGTCACCCGCCTCGAAGTGAGTCCGGCCCTGCTCGCACAGGGGATGAGCGGTCAGTACGGACTTGCTCTGCGCGATCTCGTGACCACGTTTATCGGAACCTCCAACCTCGCCAAGCTCACATTCATGACGCGCCAGCAGGGCGGCGGCACCCAGTGGGACTTCGGTGGCGTCAACCTGCGCGATTTTTCGCCGGGCGGAGCCTTTCCCATCGCTGGAATCGACGGGACTGTGGTGACGCAGACCGTGCGGGAAGTCAATCAGGGCGGGGGAAACGCGGGCTACGCTTACACCGTCACCCCGAGCGCCTTTCGCGGTCAACTGGCGCAGGTCCTGACTTCAAACGCCGCGCAGAGCACAAGCGCTTCCGAACGGCAGCGAGCGATGGATGTGTTGGCCCGCGCGGAAAATCCTCTGCTTGAATCGCCGGACACCCTCGACTGCGGAGCGTGCCATCTCGCCAACCGGATACGCGGGAATCTCGAGACGACATTTGGCCTCAGTTCGTCTCTCAGCTACACCTCGTCCGCCGAAGCGGCACGCCTCATCGGAGGCGCGGAGCGCAACAACGAGAATCTGCGCGCATTCGGTTACTTCGATGCCCAGCCCGCGATCTCGCAGCGCACCGCGAACGAGACGCTGAAAGTCCTGGTCGCTCTGCGCTAAGAGAATTCTGCCTACGTCTTTGAGGGTGCCGAGATCAGCCAGGCGCCGGACAGACAGACGAAGCAGCCAATGACCGACAGCGTCGCGACGGCTTCGTGGCGGATCACGATGCCGAGAATCAGCGACACGATCGGAATCAGGAACGTGCTGGCGGACGCAATGGAAGCGCCGAACTTTCCGGCCGCGCGCACCATCAGCACCTGAGCGGTGGCGGTTCCGAGCGCACCGAGCGCAAGCATGCACAGCGCGGATCGAAGGGTCCAGTGCGCGTTCATGAGGTCGGGAACTCCGAGGGGTGCGGTGAGGACGACGGCGATTCCGAGCGCCCGCCAGATCACGGGCAAGCCACCGTTACGCTGCTGGAGCGGTCGCGCGAGATTGAGCGCCACTCCGTAGGAACAAAGTGCGGTCAGCACGAGCACAATTCCCACGACACTGCTGCGGCCGTCATCCATTCCCGGCAGGGCTATGAGCACGGCGCCCGTCATTCCCACGACCAAGCCAACAACGACCGCGCGAGTGGGGAAGCGCCGCGCCATCAACGCCGCGCCCACGACGACGAACAAGGGATTCGCGCCGTTGAGCATCCCGGTCATCGCGGAGGTGATGCGCTGCTCGGCGTACGGGAACATGCTCAGGGGAAACGCCATCCAAAGAAGGCTGACCCAGAAGATGCCCTTCCAGTCTTCGCGGATGACGTCGCGTCGCGCCGCGGAAAAAATGGACAGTGTTGCGAAGCCTATGACCAGTCTTACGAAGGTGACACCGTTCGGGCCGAGCGACTCCAACCCTTCCGCGATGAGCAGAAATGAGGTGCCCCAGATCAGGCCGGGAGCGGCAAGAAGGAACCATTCGAGTGGGCTGGCCGGGCCCTTGGATTCGGTCATGGGCCGGGGAGCATAGCGCCAGCACCTCCCTTACCACGCTCCCTTGGCCACCTGTAAGCGCTTCTTTGCAACTGATAAAAATCACGGTTGACCGATGGAACGTTGGGAGTAACTTGGGGTTGTCGGATGTCGTGCTTGAGAGTTGGGACTCTTCCCCAAGATGTTTGGGGAGAGTCGGAAAGGTCGTTTCATGAAGCCACCCTTGCTCGTACTCTGTGCCACGGACCTGAGTTCCGATGGGGACCTGGCGGTTGCGACGGCGCATCGCATCGCGGGGCTCTTTGGATCGCGCCTCGTCTTCGTTCACGCGGTTCCCTATCCCGCCCCGTCCCACGTCCTCTTTCCGCATCTTGTTCAGTCATCCACCGACCGTCTGATGAGCTTTTCGCGCGTGGCCGGAGAAACGGTGTCGAAGCGAGTGGCGAGCCTGACTGGGCGTCCTGCGGAAGACATTGATGTCCGCGTCGACGTTGGCGCGCCGGATGAAGTCATCGTTGAAGCGGCGGAGGAATCAGGCGCCGATCTTCTGATTCTTGGCGCGCAGGGGGGCGAAAAAACCGGGAAGGAACTCGGAGACACGGTTCTCCGTGTCGTGCGCCACGCTCATTGTCCGGTGCTGGTCGTGCGGGAGGATGCGGACCAGGGCCCGATCCTTGCCGCGACTGATTTCTCCGATCAGGCACCGGATGCTCTTTCCATCGCCTCGCTCATGGCGCAAAAGTCCGGAGATCCAATGGTTGCGCTCAACGTGGTCGATTCTTCTCCGGTCACGATTCTTCCGGAGATCTACGGCCCCGGCATTCTGGTGCCGGTCCCTGAAAGCGAACATCAGGCGATCCGGAGGGCGGCCTCAGATCATCTTGCGGAAACCCTGGTCCGACTCGAGATCAAGGCCGATCTTCTCATTGAGGATGGGACGCCTTCTGAACGCATTGTCGCCACCGCCGATCAGATCGATGCGCGGCTCGTGGCCATCGGCACCAAGGGCGGAGGAGGTCT
>JBDSLN010000059.1:0-5977 GCA_039916365.1 Vicinamibacteria bacterium | reverse complement strand
GCACGAAGTCTGGCGCGATCATGGTGACGCTGATGCCGAACTCCTCGAGTTCGATGCGCATCGACTCGAACAGACCGAACACCGCGTGCTTGCTGCCGGAGTAGGCGGTCCGGAGAGGAACTCCGGTCAGCCCGGCGACCGAGGCGATGACCACGATCTGGCCGCGAGAGGCCTTGAGATGGGGAAGCGCCTCGTGCGTGAGGTAGACCGGGCCAAGGTAATTCAGCCTCATCAACTTCTCGAAGATGGTGATGTCGGACAGCTCGTCGAAGCGCGCGTTCATGCCGGCCCCGGCGTTGTGGATTAGAACATCGAGGGCACCTGCGTCCTTCACCGTCCGTCGGATGAGGTCACGACACTGAAGCTCATCCGTGACGTCGGTCTTGTAGACAAAGGTCTCCGCGCCCAACGACACGCACTGCGTCGCAACGGCCTGAAGCGCTGTCTCATCACGCGCGGCGAGGACCAGCCTGGGCTTCTGGGGAGCCAGGGCGAGGGCAAGCGCCTTGCCAATGCCTTGAGATGCGCCGGTCAGGACGATGACTCTGCCGCTGTAGGTAGCCATCGTGCGCTCGTTCAGGAAGGTGCGCTCAGTACCTGGCTTCGGATGGACTGGTCGAGCGTTCGCCGGTCTTCAGCTCCCGGACAATCTTCACCCCGACGCTCGCCCCGATTCGATCGGCGCCCGCATCGATCATGGCTTTTGCAGATGCAAGATCGCGCACGCCACCGGCCGCCTTCACACCCATTTCGGGACCGACGACACGACGCAGCAGGGCCACGTCGGCGACGGTCGCACCGCCCGATGCGAAGCCGGTGGAGGTCTTGATGAAGTCGGCGTCTCCCGCGCGCACGAGAACGGCGGCTTTCACCTTCTCTTCGTCGGTGAGCAGAGCGGTTTCAATGATGACCTTGGAGATGGCGCCCATGCGACGGCAAGTCGAGGTCACCGCTTCGATGTCTTCGTGAACGAGGGGAAAGAGGTTCGATTTCAGGGCGCCAATGTTCAGCACCATGTCGACCTCAGAAGCGCCGTCCTCGATCACCCGCCGCGCCTCGAGCGCTTTCACCTCAGGGAGGGTCGCGCCAAGAGGGAAGCCAACGACGGTGCAGACGCGCGCCGATGCCCCGCGAAGGGCGCGCTCGCAGTACGCGACCCAGGTGGGATTCACGCACACCGTGGCGAATCCGTACTCGCGCGCCTCCTGGCAAAGCTTTTCGATGTCGTTTTGCGTGGCTTCTGGCTTGAGCAGGGTATGGTCGATCAGGCTTGCGACGCCATGCGGATAAACGCTTGGATCGGCCCGCAGACCGAAGCGGTCCACACCAGCGAGCGCGAAAGAAGACATGCGGTCGGGGCAGCAGCCGTTGACCACGTTGTGGCAGGCGCAGGCAGCTTCGACGACGGCTCCGCCGAATTGGGGACGCGCGTCGAGCGCTGAAAGCACCGCGCGAACGACGGTCTCGACCAGTGCCTGTTGCGGATGAGCCACTCTGATTCTCCGATCCCCTGCTTGAAACCTAGCCGCGTTCGAGGGCCACGATCTTCGCGACGCGACGCTTGTGCCGATCTTCGACGCACTTGGTGGTGACGAAGATCTGAATGAGCGACTGTGCCTTCGTGGCGTCCACCAGCTTGGCACCGAGCGTCATCACGTTCGCGTCGTTGTGTTCGCGCGCGTTCCTGGCGGCGGCTTCGTCATTGCACATCGCGGCGCGGACGCCGCGAATCTTGTTGGCGGCCATGGCGGACCCGATGCCAGCGGCGTCGATCATGATGCCGAAATCGCACTGCGATGACGAGACCAGACGTCCGACCGCGGCGGCGAAATCGGGATAGTCGGCGGCGTCGGTGCTGTGGCAGCCCACATCGCGCACGACGTAGGTCTGCTGAAGCTGCGCCTTGAGGGTTTCTTTCAAGGGGAAACCGCCGTGATCTGATCCGAGCGCCAGCGACAGACGCGTGGCTCCATCGGTCTCGATGATCTTCACGTCGCGGCTGTGCGCGATCTCTCGCGCCCAGTCCGTGATGACAGTGCCAGGCTTGACCCTAAGCTCACCGCCGCGGCCCACTGCCGTGATGTCTTCAGCCGTGACGACTTCAAAAGCCATGGTGAAGAGAACCCGTGCTGAGCCGAAGGACCTTTAGCCCTTGTCCGACATGATCGCCTGAACGGTCGACAGCGCGCGTTCCTTCTGGAACTTCTTGAGGACCTCGCGAACGCCTGGATGAGTCTTGGTGATCTCGTCGAGCGTCTCGCGGTTGAGGACCAGGCATTCGCAATCGAGCGCCGCGGTGAGAGTAGCGGTGCGCGGCTTGCCGGTCAGCACCGCAATCTCGCCGAAGAAGTCGCCCTCTTCGAACTCCTGGACCTTCATCGAGCGACCCTTGGGTGTCTTCACGTAGGCCTTCACCTTGCCTGAGGTAAGGATGAACATCGAATCGCCCGCGGTACCTTCGGCCACGATGACGTCCCCGGCATCGAACGTCGCGAGTTCGAGACCACGCATGACGGCGAGGAGTTCGCTGGCAGAGAAACCGTCGAACAGCGGCGTCGAAAGGCTCTGTTGGGGTGGCGCCTCTTCTTCCTGGGTTTCGACCGCGAAAGAGTCGTCGAACTCGGCGACCAGGTCGTCCGCAGAAGCGACCGCAGCCCCCGCAGCGACCGGAGCGGATTCCGGAACGAACTCTGGCTCGGGTGCAGGAGCGAGTGCCGCTGCGAATGCGGATGAAAAGTCCGGCTCCGTTGCGGGCGTGGGCTCGGGATCCGGAGTCGAAATTCCAATTTGAATGTCGCTCGATGAGTCGATCTCTTCGAAGCCGAAGTCCATACCGGATGAAGAAATCGGCGGCAGATTCGCCGGCCTCGCGATGGTCAGAGTGCGACGGCTCTTGTCCAGGATCAGCTTCGCCAGACGATCTTCAACATCGCGCCGACCGGGCTCGATCTTCTCGATGCGTTTCAGGATCGCGATCGCCTTGGCGGCGAAGCCATCGCTCGCCTCCTGATCGGCAAGAGTCATCAGGACGGGGATCGCCTCGCGCTCCCGTCCCGCCATCACGTAGACGTCGGCGAGTTGGAGCCTCATCCGCCGGTCGTGCGGTTTGGCCTGAGTCTGCGCGCGCAGCACCTCTACAGCCTTGGGGAAGTTCTTCTTCGCGATGAGATCCTGGACCTGATCAGCCATGCGTTACCTGTTGGAAGGGGAGATCTGAGATTCTCATTGAGATGATGATGGCGGCAAAAGTTGGGCGAAGCCCATCGGCCCCGATGTTAGCATCGCGCAACTTTCGTCCTTCCTGCTTCTGAGGCGAATCCGAGCCTCGCCGTTCTAGCGCTCACCTCACTCGAGACCTTCGCCCTCATGACCGGAATCACGACTCTCATCGACGATTTGAATAGCAGGCTTGCGGCGCCCATTGGTCGCGCAAGCGATCTGGTCTTCGGCCCATGGACGATCGCCCTGCTCTTCGCCGTTGGCATTTTTCTCACCGTCCGTCTCGGCTTCGTCCAGTTCGTCTTCTTCAAACAAGCACTTCACGCCTTCTTCGGCACCGACGAGGCGAAGGCGAGCGGCGCCCTTTCTCCCTTCCAAACCTTCATGACCGCGCTGGGCGCGACCATCGGTACCGGCAACATTGCGGGGGTCGCGACCGCCATCGTCACCGGCGGCCCGGGTGCCTTGTTCTGGATCTGGGCCTGGGGCCTGATCGCGATGGCGGTGAAGTTCGTCGAGGCGGTGCTGGGCGTGTACTTCCGTCGTTCGGGTGAGGGCGGATTGCTGGCTGGTCCCATGATCTATCTGGCGGACGGCCTGAAGATGCCACGGTTGGGGTGGATTTACGCGTTTGTGGCGGGTGTGGCGGCGCTCACGACCACGCCGTTCACGCAGCCCAACTCGATCGCCGCAGTGATGAACTCGCAGTGGGGAATTCCGACGCTCACCACCGGCATCGTGCTCGCGATTCTCGCGCTGGTGACGATCGTGGGCGGAGTCAAGAGCATCGGTCGCGCGCTGGAAAAGGTCGCTCCTCTCAAGGTGATTCTCTATCTCAGTGGTGGCGCGATCGTTCTGATCACTCATGCGGCCGACATTCCGGGTGTGCTGTCGATGGTTTTCCGTGGCGCCTTCACTCCCGATGCGGCGCTCGGAGGCACGGCCGGCGTGGGCATCATGTACGCAATGCGCTACGGCATGGCGCGCGGCATCTACGCGAACGAAGCGGGATACGGTACGGCCGCGGTCGTCTACGGCGCGGCCCGCACGAAGGATCCCTTCCATCAAGGTCTCAATGCCATCATGGAAGTCTTCGTGGTCTCGTTCGTCACCAGCTCAATCAGTGCGCTGTCCGTGCTCGTCACCGGAGTGTGGAAAGTCGGCGCCGTCGGCACGCAATTGACGGGTGCTGCCGCGGTGGCCTCGGCTTTTGAGATGTCGATGCCCGGAATTGGTGGATCGCTGGTTGCGGTCTGCGTCTTCCTCTTCGGTTACACCTCGCTGACCGGCTGGTCCTATTACGGTGAACAGTCGCTCGAGTACATCTTCGGACACAAGATCGTGATGCCGTATCGGTGGGTCTACTGCGCGCTCATCATGATCGGTGCCACCAGCAAGGTCGATCTTGTCTGGAACTGGGGCGACCTGATGAACAGCCTCCAGATCTTCCCGAACCTGGTCGGCATCGTGGGCCTCGCCGCCGTCGCGGCCCAGATCGTCAAAGACCGGAAGGCGTAGATGGCTGACGGAACCAGGACGTCGGGGGGAGGATGAGCTTGGAGAAGACGCACTGGCTGGGTGATTCGGCGCCCATGCTCGCAGCGCGATTCAAGACGCCGCTGTACGTCTACTCGCGCGAGTGCATCGAATCGGCCTACCGCGCTTACGACCAGGCCTTCAAGCCCGTGGCCAACCGCATCTGCTACGCGCTCAAGGCGAACCCGTCGCTCCAGATTCTGAAGATTCTTGTTGGACTGGGGGCGGGCGCCGACATCGTGTCCGGCGGGGACCTCAAACAGGCATTGCGCGCGGGCTTCAAGCCGGAGGACATTGTCTTCTCCGGCGTGGGTAAGACGGATGATGAACTGGTCCTCGGACTCGATACCGGTATTGGTGAGTTCAACGTGGAGAGCGAATCGGAACTGCGCCGCCTCTCCGGCTTCGCTCACTCGAAGGGAATGCGCGCGTTCGTCACGCTGCGCGTGAATCCCAATGTCGATCCGAAGTCGCATCCCTACATTTCGACCGGTCTTCGCGAGAACAAATTCGGCGTGCCCATCGAAGAGGCGGCACGGATTCTGCGCGAGGCTCGATCCTTGCCGGGCATCGAGGTGTCGGGCGTGCAATGCCACATCGGCTCTCAGTTGCGAGATCTTGGTCCGGCCACGGAAGCGGTGCGCGCCATCGTTTCTCTGTCGAAGACGTTGCTTGGCGACGGCTTCAAGCTCCGCTCCATCGACATGGGCGGCGGCCTGGGGATCGACTATGACGGCCAGGGTGCGCCCCCGCCCTCCGAACTCGCGGCGCTCGTTCTCCCCCAGATCCAGGACCTCGGCCTGAAGCTTCTGATGGAACCGGGGCGTTCCTTGATTGGCGCGGCGGGCCTTCTTCTCACGCGCGTGATCGCCACCAAGACCAACGGCGCCAAGGCCTTCGTCATCACGGACGCGGGCATGAACGATCTGCTGCGCCCTTCGCTCTATTCGGCGTACCACCACATCGTGAATCTCACGCCGGCCGAAAACGCGGCCATGACGCCGGTCGACATCGTGGGACCGGTGTGCGAGAGCGGCGACTTCTTCGCCAAGGATCGCTCCATCGCGTCGCCCCGCGAAGGTGACTTCCTCGCGATTCTGGATGCGGGCGCTTACAGCTTTTCGATGGCGTCCAACTACAACTTCCGTCCGCGCGCGGCCGAGGTGCTGATCGAACCGACCGGTCCGCGTCTCATTCGCCGCCGTGAGACCTTCGAGGATCT
>JBDSLN010000058.1:0-5469 GCA_039916365.1 Vicinamibacteria bacterium | reverse complement strand
TCGCACTTCTCTGGCTCGAGACTCCGACGAATCCGATGATGAAGATCTGCGACATCAAGGCGCTCGCCGCGATCGCGCACAAGAAGGGCGCCCGTCTGGTGGTCGACAACACCTTCATGAGTCCGTTTTTTCAGAGGCCCTTGTCGCTCGGCGCGGTTCTGGTCGTTCACTCGACCACGAAGTTCCTGAACGGACATTCCGACAGCATCGGCGGCGTCGCTATCTGCAAATCGGCCGATGACGTGAAGTGGCTGAAGTACGTACAGAACGCGCAGGGTGCAATCCTCTCGCCGCTCGATTCGTTCCTCGTGCTGCGCGGGACCAAAACGCTGGCGGTCCGGATGCCGCGTCACGAAGAGAACGCGCGCGTCATCGCGAATTTCCTGCGCGGTGAGAAGAAGGTTCAGAAGGTTTTCTGGCCGGGCTTCGAGGATCATCCGGGTCACGCGATTCACAAAAGCCAGGCGTCGGGCTTCGGCGCGTTGATCTCGTTTGAGCTGGGTTCCCTCGCGGCGGCTTCCCGCTTCGCTCCCAAGCTCAGCGTGTGTTCGTTAGGCGAAAGCCTCGGTGGCGTTGAGACGTTGGTCTGCCATCCCGCGAAGATGACCCACGCGGGCTACACCCAGCCAGAGCGCGACGCCCTCGGCATCACCGACGGTCTGGTCCGCATCTCAGTAGGCATCGAAGACGCCGAGGACATCGTCAAGGACCTCGCCACAGCCCTCGCCGCGATCTAATCGCCGCAGCATCCTCTCGACGAACATCGCGCATCGTCATCGCGGGTCGGTTCACGGACTAAGTCCGTCACTATCGGAAGAAACATCGCCGGTCCCTGAGCGGTTGTCCGTTTTCGTCGTCGTCGAAGGGTCGAAGGGTCGGAGTAGTCGTTGCCCAGTCCCGCGCCTCTGTCGACGGACGCTCCGGCCAAAGCACCCGGACGTTCCCTTCACTCCGGGGGCCTCGAAGCGTTCTTCATGAACGGAGCGGACTTTCGCCCGCGTTCGCAGCGGTACCGCTCGGCGCCCCTCCATTCAAGGAACGGTGCTTCGGCCTGCGCTCGGATCGTGGAAGCGCGCCCCAATCGCGTCAAGCGGCGTCTCCTCCGCGCGCTTCGTGTCGGAGCAGAAGAAGAACCCGTTGTCCGAACTCTCCACCCACGGCGTCGAGAAGACCGACGAGACCCGCAATCTGTGTCGCATGAACCTCGCGGTAATGGGCACGACAAAGAGCGCCATATCCCGGCCGGAGTCTGCCGGAACGCACGCTCCGTCCCTGGCCACCCTCAAGCGCTACGCTTTGGCGGTGGGGTGCGACCTTCAAGTCCGTCTCGTTCCTCATGCACGCCGCGCCCGGCCCGGTGCAATTTCGAACCGACCCGGGGCCAGGTCTCGCGTCGCACACTTGTGATCCAGGGCGAATGGAATGGATCGCACCGAGCACTTCTACGAGTCCTACCCTCAAGCCGATGCTGGAACGTATTCCGCCTCGACCTAGCGTCGGCCCCCTCCACTTCATCTAGGCTTCGCCCATGAAGATCACTCGTATCCTGGCCTACCGCGTCGAACTGCCTCTTCACGAAGGGAAGTATTCCTGGTCGGGCGGCAAGTCTGTGGAGGTCTTCGACAGCACGGTGGTGCGCGTCGAGACGGATGAAGGGCTGGTCGGACACGGCGAGACATGCCCGCTCGGGCCGACCTATCTGCCGTCCTACGCGGAAGGGGTGCGTGCCGGCATCGCGAAAATCGCGCCGAGCCTGATCGGCCTGGATCCTCGTGACACGACCGCTCTCTATCGCGCAATGGACAAGGCACTCAAGGGTCATCCGTATGCGAAGTCAGGCATCGACGTCGCGGCCTGGGACATCCTGGGTCAGGCTTCCGGTCAACCGCTGGTCACCTTGCTGGGCGGGCGCTTCGGCGACGACTTCCATCTCTATCGCGCCATCTCGCAGGACACTCCGGAAGCGATGGCCGAAAAGGTCGGCCAGTACCGCTCGGAGGGCTATCACCGCTTCCAGTTGAAGGTCGGCGCCGATGTGGACACCGATATCGCGCGCATCCGCACGGTCTCGAAGCGGCTGCAAGCGGGCGACATCCTGATCGCCGACGCGAACACCGGATGGCTGATGCACCAGGCGATGCGGGTGGTGCGCGGGGTCGAGGATGTGGATGTCTACATCGAGCAGCCCTGCCTCACCTACGAAGAGAACCTCTCGGTCCGCCGGAAGACGTCACATCCCTTCATCATGGATGAGAATGTCGACGACATCCGCATGCTGGTGCGCACCGCGAACGATCACGCGGCCGACGTGATCAACCTCAAGATCTCCAAGGTCGGCGGCATCACCCCCGCGCGTCAGATGCGTGATCTTGCGGTTTCGCTCGGCATCGCGATGACCATCGAAGACACCTGGGGCGGTGACATCGTGACCGCGGCGATCGCGCATCTCGCGCACTCGACGCCGACCGAGTTCCTGTTCACCGCAACGGACTTCAACTCCTACGTGACGAAGCCGATCGCTTTCGGGGCGCCGCGGCGCCGCAATGGGCGCATGGCTGCCTCAACCGAACCAGGTCTTGGTGTGAAGCCTTTGACTGAAGCGCTCGGTGAAGCGGTCATCGACGTCAAGTAGACGCGGGGCTGAAGCGGAGGACAGAATAGGTGCATGAAGCGATCGCCTGTCCGTCTCGCCCTGTTCACCGCGTCCGTGCTCGTTGGCGCTTGCGCCGATCATAAGAAGCCCGCAGCGCCGCAGGCGCCCGCCCCCGCTGCGACATCTCAGCCTCCACTACCTCCGGTCGCGCAGGCTCCTACGCCGGCCCCGCCACCCACGGCACCTCGACGTCCCGGCACCCCGACTCTCGGCGATGGCATCCAGTGGTTCAGGACTTCGGCGGAATATCGCGCGCTGACCATGTCCACGTACCGGGCAGCCACCGAGGCCGTGACAGCAGCGGCAAAAGGCAAGGCTCGTGACAGCTGGGCGGTCGTCCTCGACGCGGATGAAACCGTGCTCGACAACTCCGCCTTCCAGCGTGATCTTGCGAAGGACACGGCGCCCTTCACTGAAGAGTTATGGGCAACGTTTGTCCACCAGCGATCGTCAGTGCCAATTCCCGGTGCCAAGGACTTCCTCGATCGTGTGAAAGAACTCGGCGGCAGGATCGCCATCGTCACCAATCGTTTCGATGTTTTGTGCGACGACACGCGCGAAAACTTCCGAATGGAGAAGCTGCCGTTCGACGTCATCCTGTGCCGCGTAGGCGGAAGCGACAAGGATCCGCGCCTCGAATCCGCCGCTACCGGGCTTGGCTTCGGTGACAACAAGGCGCGCGAAGTCGTCGCCTTCGTCGGCGACAACATCCAGGACTTCCCTACCCTGAAGCAGTCCCTACGGGACGCGCCCGACTCCGCGTTCGACGCCTTTGGCAAGAAGTACTTCATCCTGCCGAACCCGATGTACGGCTCCTGGCAGCAGAACAAGCCGCGCTAACGACCTCTCGGCTTCACGGATAGCGCTGCTGAATCAGGTCGTCCAGCCTTGCGTGGTCGGGGGCTAACAGCGCCTTCACTCCGTCCGCGCTGACATCGGCCACGATCACCTGACCCACTTCGTCATGAACGTCACTGAACAGTCCATGGGTCTTGATCTTTTGCGCCTGGTAACGATTGTCGTCGGTCGGGCTGACGTAATGAACCGACGACGCCTTGTATCGACATACGAGGAAGAGGTGGACCAGCGTCATCAGTCGCTTCTTGCGCAGCGCCGTATCGAAAGTGTTCTGGTCGCGGATCGAAAGGATGTTGCGGCCTCGTCGATCGACGATCGTGGCGAAGATGACATTCGCCACCTTGGTATCGCCGGAGAGCAAGCTCAGCTCAAGCAACTCTGACCCGGCTGTGTGAGGACGCAAGGACGCTCGAACTCCCTTGGCGAGGCGGTGATGCTTCTCCCATACCGCCAGCCAGCCATCGAGCAGCTTGATCGGCACTTCCGTTTGAACAAGGTGCTGATGCTGGGTCGAGCCTTTGCCCATCGCCTTGGTGGCAGCCGTGCCACCGGAGACCGCCATGAGCGCCGCATCGGCGCGTGGTCCGCCGACCAGAGTCTGCGGTGTGCGATACGGCGACTCGACGAGACGGAACTTCCGTTGCAGGCGCGCGAGCGACAGCATCCCGTCCTGACGGAGCGCGGTCGCGAACTCTTCCGCGGCGAGGCCGTCGATCTGATGGCCTCCGTAGGTGATGAAGTTGAAGACGAAGCCGAGCTTGCCTAGTTCCTCGGGGAAACGTTTCATCTCCTCGTCGCTCATGCCGGTGGTGTCCCAACTGAACGAAGGGGAAAGGTTGTACGCCAGCATCTTCTTCGGGAACTCTGCATGGATCGCATCCGCGAAGCGCTTCGCATCGGCGAGATCGGCCGTCTTGGTTTCCATCCAGAGGATGTCGGCAAAAGGAGCGGCCGCGAGGGACTTCGCGATCGCGTACTCGATCCCACCTTGAACCTGGTAGTAACCCTCAGGCGTCTTGGACATCTCGCAATCCCAGGCAATGGTGATCCCGAGCGAACGCGCTTTGGCTCGCGCTTCGTGAAGCGATGTGTGATTCGCGAAGGCCAGCCAGTCGTCGGCGCTCAGGTCGACGGGTTCGTTCTCGCTCGCGCGGAAACGAATGACATCGGCGACCGCTTCGGGATAGCTCTTGAGGCCGGCCTCCGCCTGCCAGGTCTCCATGAACTTCGTGTCGATCTTGTCGAGCAACGCATCGAGTTCGGGACCGCTGGCCTTCTTCATCTCGCCAATGTTTTCGTCGATGGTCGCGGCGAGACCGGTGCGGTTGAGCCACGCGTTCGCCTCGTCGTACTCCACATCCGAGACCTTGAAGAGGAGGTGTCCGCGGACGTCTTCCACGCCGAGCGAGCGAAGCTTCCGGAGGATGGCGAGATAGCCGGTCTTGTACGTCGGTAGGTCGACGTTGGTGGCGCCCAGAATGAAAGGATGGTCGCGCTCGTCGCCGCGACCTTCCAGGAACGTGGCCGACTCGGCGTCGGTGCGGGCGACGATGATGCCCGGCACTTTCATGACATCAAGCTGAAAGCGCGCGGCGTTGAGACGTTTGATCTGTTCGTCCTCAGCCACCAGAACTTTTCCACCCTGATGGCCGCATTTCTTGGCGCCGGGCTTCTGATCTTCAATGTGATAGCCGGGCACGCCCACCTCAACGAAACGACGCACGAGGTTCCTGACATGCGCATCGCCGCCATGGCCGGTGTCGGCATCGGCAATGATGAAGGGCCGAAAATCGACTTCGGGCGAGGCCGCGCGCTGTGCCTCGGTCATGCGCGAACGCGCGAAGCGCTGGTTACGGTCTGCGGTCAGAAGCGCGCGCACCATGGGTGCGGCTTCGTCGGGAACCTGGCTCAGGGGGTAGCTCGCAAGATCGGGTCCGGGATCCTCGGTGATCGAGCCC
>JBDSLN010000057.1:0-2824 GCA_039916365.1 Vicinamibacteria bacterium | reverse complement strand
CTCTTGCCAAAACTTGATCGGTTCGTGTTTCCGGTGGGTCGTCTCGACAAAGAGACCTCGGGGCTCTTGATCTTCACGGACGACCATCGACTGGGCGAGGCCCTGACTAATCCCGAGAGCCACGTTCCCAAGACGTACAAAGTTCTGGTGGATGCCGAGCCTGATCTTCAGGCGATGGCGGCGTTGCGGACAGGACTCAACATCGGCCGTGGTGAAGTGACGCGAGCGTCAACGGTGGAAGTTGTAAGGGTCGATTCAGACGGAGTGTCGCTTGAGATGGTCATCGACGAGGGCAAGAACCGGCAGATCAGACGAATGGTCGCAGCCGTGGGCTTGAAGGTCCTGAGCCTTGCGCGGGTCGGCATCGGCAGCTTCGAGTTGGGCGCCTTGCCCATTGGACAGTACCGGCGCCTTGGCCCGCGGGAGCAACGACTTCTCTCCTCGCCGCCCTCTTCCGGTTACATCAGTTAACCGCGTGGCCTGGGCGTGTAGTACTGCGTTCCGCCGGTCAACGACCGAAGCTGTTTCAAGACGTCATCCACGTCCTCGGGGCGTTTCGAGAAGTCGACGTCCTCGGTGTTCACCACGAGCAAGGGCGTCGCGTCGTAGTGGAAGTAGTAGTGGCTGTAAGCCTGTCCCAGCTCGCTGATGTAGTCGCGCGCGATGCCGCGCTCTTCCGGCCGGCCTCGACCTTGAATGCGCCGCATCAAAACTTCGGTGGGCGCCTGCAGATAGACGACGACATCCGGCTTGGGCAATCCTTCGGACAACGTGGCGTAGAGCTTGTCGAAAATCAGAAGGTCCGAATCGTCCAGATTGAGATACGCGAAGAGTCGGCTCTTCTCGAAGACGTAATCGGCCACGAGGGTGTCCGCGAAGAGTTTTCGCTGGACCAGCTCACGCTGTTGTCGATAGCGGGAAAGCAGGAAGAACAGCTCGGTTTGAAAACCGGAGTGCGCCTTGCCCTCATAAAAAGGCTTGAGAAAGGGATTGTCTTCCCACTCCTCAAGAACCTGGGTGGCGTCGAGGCGTTCGGCCAGAGCTTCCACCAGGGTGGTTTTTCCGACGCCGATCACACCCTCTATGGCGATATAGCGGAACTTCATGCCTGCTTCTGGCATTCTAAGGTGTTCAAACGCGGGTCCACCCGCTTCCCGCTAGGAAAAGCTTCAGACATGGCCCGAAAACCCGAAGGCGACAAGCGCCGCCAGATCCTCGACGCGGCGGTCAGCGTTTTCGCTCAGAAGGGGTACTTCACCGCGCGAGTCAGCGACATCGCAGGTGCGGCCGGTGTCGCCGATGGAACGATCTATCTGTACTTCAAGAACAAGGAAGACATCGTCGTCTCCCTTTTCGCGGATGTTCTCGAACGACATCTGGCGCGGGCCAAGGAAGAGATCGCCAGCGTCCGCACCCCGCGCGAGAAGCTGCTGGCCATCGCCCGACATCACCTGGCCGCGTTGAGTGAGCGCAAGGACGTCGCCATTCTGTTTCAGACCGAGTTGCGGCAATCGACCCTGCTCGCCCGCATCTCCTCGAAGGAGTTGCGCGGCTACTTCGATCTGCTTTCAAAAGTGATCGAAGAAGGACAGAAGGGCGGCGTCTTCCGTCCGGAGCTTCCGAGAAGCCTGGTGGTTCAGTCCTTCTTCGGCGCGCTCGATGAAATGGTCACGTCGTGGATTTTGTCGCCGACTCATTACGACCTCGTCGACCTGGCCGCGCCCGTGACCGATCTCTTTCTTGGTGGACTCGGATCGAGCAAGCGCGCTCGGTCCAAAACAAGCGTGAGAACATTCCGCTCGTAACACTTCAAGCCATGATCCTCGCGCCCGGTCTCTCGATCGTCATCCCCGCCTACAAGAGTGCCGCTGCCCTGCCCTTGTTGGCCGACAGGCTCCGGCCCGTCCTTCAAGGGCTCGGCCAGCCTCACGAGGTCTTGTTCGTGAACGATGGCGGTCCGGACGAAACCTGGATCGCCATCCAGAAATTGGCCTCTGAGAACGACTGGATTCGGGGCATCTGCATGATGCGGAACTACGGGCAGCACAATGCCGTGCTCTGCGGGGTTCGCGCCGCTCGCTTCTCGATCACGATGACGATGGACGACGATCTCCAGCATCCCCCCGAGGAGATTCCCAGACTTCTGGCCGCGCTGACGGACGACCTCGACATCGTCTACGCGCCACCCCTGCACCAACAGCACGGCCTTCTTCGGGATCTTGCGTCCTTGATCACGAAGCTGGCGCTCAGCAGCGCCATGGGCACCTCCACGGCACGAAACGTCAGCGCCTGGCGGGTTTTCCGAACTCAGCTGCGCGATGCGTTCGCCGCATGCCACAGCCCTCTTGTCAATATGGACGTGTTGTTGACTTGGGCCTCGGTCCGCTTCGGGGTTCAGCCGCTCCGACACGATCCGCGAACCATCGGTGAATCGAACTACACCCTGGGCAAGCTCGTCCGACATGCCCTCAACATGATGACCGGTTTCTCCGTTCTTCCGCTTCAACTCGCCAGCGTGATCGGCTTTGCGTTCACGCTCTTCGGGATCGCAGTGCTGGTCTACGTTCTCGGTCGATACATCATCACTGGAAACAGTGTTTCAGGCTTTCCTTTTCTTGCCTCCATCATCGCGATTTTCTCGGGCGCGCAACTCTTCGCGATTGGCATCATCGGCGAATACCTTGCGCGTATGCACCTTCGAATCATGGAGAAGCCGGCTTACGCGGTGCAGGCCGTCACCGACGACACACTGAAATCTTCATCATGAGCACCCCTCCTCCGCTGGAACTCCTGCCCTGGGACAGCGAGTTCTTCGGGATAACGG
>JBDSLN010000056.1:0-7691 GCA_039916365.1 Vicinamibacteria bacterium | reverse complement strand
GATGGTGATCTTGTTGTTGTCGTAGATCCAGCAAAGGTTGTCGAGCTTGAGGTGACCCGCGAGAGAGGCGGCCTCATGCGACAAGCCTTCCATCATGCAGCCATCGCCCGCGATGGAGTAGACGCGATGCTTGAAGAGCTCGAACCCCGGTTTGTTGTAGCGCTCGGCGAGCCACTTGGACGCGATGGCCATCCCCACGCTGGTGGCAACACCCTGACCGAGCGTGCCGGTGGTGGTCTCGATGCCCGAGGTCCACCGATACTCAGGATGGCCGGGGCAACGGCTGTCGAGCTGACGAAAGCGCTTGATGTCGTCGAGGGGAACCGAAAGCTCACCCAGGGTCTCGTACTTGGGGTTCACGGCTTTCACGCTCGCGAGGTGCAACAGCGAATACACAAGCATCGACGCGTGGCCGATGGAGAGCACGAACCGGTCGCGATCAGGCCAGATCGGATCGTTGGGATCGAAGCGCAGGTGCTTCTGCCACAACGTGTAGGCGACAGGCGCCATGGCCATCGGCGTTCCGGGATGCCCGGAGTTGGCCTGCTGAACCGCGTCCATCGACAGGGTGCGGATGGTGTTGATGGACAGCTGGTCTAAATCGATCGTCGCCATAAAAAACTCCCAGGAGAAAGGGCGGCCGCTTCACCGCGAGGCGGTAACGCTATTCTGCCTGAGGGACTTTGACAAATGGGCGGCCGCTCCGTCTGTAAAATGAGATCGATCAGGGAAATGGAGTCGGCATTCCGCTCGAATCGCCCCCGACTGCGACACGGGAGGGTTGAAGAACATTCGCATGGAGGCGGATCCTTTGGTGCTTTGTTGGGGAGCACTGCCGGAGGATCCTTGAGGTATACAAAGAATATGCGATTAGGTTTCTCAAGGTGGTTGCTCTTGTGACAAACTTCCTCTCCATGAACTCTCTAGGCTCGATGATCGAAAGCTTGGTTGCGGACGACCCTCGCCGGTCAGCGGACCGACTGTTGTCCAAGATGTGCGAGGTCGCGGGTGCTGATGGTGGCGCCGTCCTCGTCCCTCAGGGCGCCAGCGCCAGCGTTTTCCTTTCGTATCGCCTGTCGCTTGTGGGCTTGGGAAGCTTGCCTATCCGTTTTCAGGATCACCGAAGTCGGCTTCAGAAGGGTGATGTCATCTCGGCGCCGGGATTCGCGCTCGCTCCGGTGACTGGTGATGGTGACGCTCAGCTCGGCTGGGTCTACCTGGAGAATCCCCGCACGGCCGAACCCAAGGAATTGCGTCCGTTCCTTCTTGCCATGGCGAAGGCCGTCGGTAGCGTCTCCGAAGGTGCGGGGGGCAAGGTACCCAACGTGAACCGCGCCGACGCCAATCGGGCCAACATTCTTCGTATCCTCGAAGAGAACGACTGGAACATCGCGCGGGTGTCTCGCGAACTCGGTGTGACTCGTCGTACCCTTTATATGCGCCTCGCCGCGTTCGGGATCGCCCGTAAGAAGGTTCCCCGCCTCGCCAAGCCGCTCACGGCGTGATGAACAGCGCCTCGTTGCTTCTGTCCGAGTCCGACCGCGCCATCCTGCGCGTGCTCGCGCGTCAATTCAAGGACGAGGACGCAGCGACCGCTGAGATCGCGCGGCTCTCCGCCGAGCTGACTCTGCCGAAAGGCTCCATCCACGTGGTGAGCGACATCCACGGCGAGGACGTGAAGCTGCGCCACATCATCAATAACGCTTCGGGGACGCTTCGGCCGCTGGTCGATCGCGTCTTCGCCGAGCGATCCCGGTCTGACCGCGAGGAACTGCTCGCATTGCTCTTCTACCCCGCGGAAGCGCTCGAGCAGCGCCTCCATGGCGTGTCCGCCGAGGATCGTCGCGTGTTCGTGCTGCGCGTGCTCGGCGATTTGCTCGCTGTTCTGCGCACCCTTTCCAGCCGTACCAGCATTCAGCGCGTTGCTGCGGTGTTTCCGCCCGAATATGCGGAGATTCTCAGGGAGATGCTTCACGAAGCCTTCTCGGCGCGCGGACCCACGTACGTGGCCGCGATCGTCGATCCCCTGATCGACCAGGGTCGGGAACGCACGTTTATCCGCCTGGTTGTCCGGGCGGTGAGAAACCTGGCGGTCAGCGAAGTCATTGTGGCGGGCGACTGCGTGGACCGTGGTCCTCGCGGGGACAGGGTCATCGAGTACCTGCGCCATCAGCCTCACGTGTCGATCACCTGGGGCAACCACGACGTCGCCTGGCTCGGCGTGGCGCTCGGGCATGACGCTCTGATCGCGCACGTGCTGCGTATTTCCGCTCGCTACCGGCGTCTGTCGCAGCTTGAAGAGGGCTACGGCATCACGCTGCAGCCGCTGGAGTGGTTGGTCCGCAGCGCTTACGCCGACGATCCCGCCGAATGCTTTCAGCCCCATGGCGCGGGCCTGCGCGAGACCATCATGGTCGCGCGTATGCAGAAGGCCGCGGCGGTGATGCAGTTCAAGTTGGAAGGCCAGATGATTGCCCGCCATCCGGAGTGGGCGATGGATCATCGGCGGATTCTCCGGAGCATCGACCCTTCGGCCGGGAACATTCAGGTTGATGGAAAGACGTACGAGCTTCGCGATCGCAATTTTCCGACCATTGATCCGAAGGATCCGGAAGCGTTGTCCGCGGATGAACAGCAGTGTCTCGATCGCCTGCGCGAGTCGTTCCTTTCGAGCGCGCTCCTTTGGGATCACGCGCGGTTCCTGGTGGCGCGTGGCTCAAGCTGGCTGCGACGCGATGACCATCTGATCTTCCATGGTTGCGTCCCGGTGGATGACGCGGGCCAATTCCTGCCTTTGTCGGTCGATGGTGAGCCGCGTTCGGGTCGCGCGCTGTTCGATGCGATCGACGACGTGGTCGCGCGGGCGCTTACTCATCGTGCCCGGCCTGATCTGGATTTCCTCTGGTATCTGTGGAGCGGACCTTTGTCGCCCATGTTCGGCAAGGATCGGATCACGACCCTGGAGCGTGACTTGATCGCGGACCATGACGTTCAGAAAGAGACGAAGAACCCCTACTTCAATCTGATCCATGATCGCGCCTTCTGCGAGCGCATCCTGGAGGAATTCGGGTGCGCGCGGAGCGGGTTGATTGTGAACGGCCACGTGCCCGTGAAGATCGATGCGGGCGAGTCGCCCGTGAAGCGGGGCGGCAACGCCATTACCATTGACGGAGCGTTCTCCCAGGCTTACGGCGATCACGGATATACCTTGGTCCTCGAAGCCGACCGTACCTTTCTGGCGCGTCACCACCACTTTGAGTCGGTCGAGGCCGCGGTGCGAGACGGGGTTGACATCATTCCGACGATCGCGACCATCCGTGAGTTCGATCCAGCGCGAACGGTGGGTGATACGGAAGAAGGCGAGCGCATCCGCGAAGACATCCGCCTGCTCACGCGCCTCATCGACGCCTACCGGCATCACCGCTTTCTGTAGGCGAGTCCGTTCCCTTTTGGTTAGGGGGAGCGTGTGGCGGTCGCAGGTACACTCCCGCCTCATGTCCTCACTCACCGGCGCTCCCCTGACCTTCGAAAAGGCTGACTTCGGCGACGGCAACGCCGCCGAAGTCATGACCTGCGTCGCCTGCCCGGAGAACATCCAGGACACCTACTACGAAGTCAACGGCGTCAACGTCTGTGAGGACTGCCGGGCTCAAGTCGCGGGCACGCAGAAGACGGAAGGCGGCCCGAGACGATTCGTCGGAGCCGTCCTCCTGGGCGTGGGTGGAGGAATCCTCGGCGCCGTGATCTGGTATGCCGTGGCGGAAGTGTTCGACCTTCAGATCGGCTTGATCGCCATCCTGGTCGGCTGGCTGGTCGGCAACGGGGTTCACAAGGGATCGGAAGGCCGCGGCGGCCTGAAGTATCAGCTGCTGGCCGCGGTCGTGACGTATATCTCGATTTGCAGCACCTACATTCCTTACATGCTCCCGGGGGCGACAGACAAGTCGGCTGTCCCTGTGACAGCCGCGCCGAAGTCGGCTAGCGAAGACATCGCACCTTCCACGGTTCCCGACAATAATGCCGACGCCGATGCGACGGTCCGCGGCAAGAGCATGGGGGCGTCTCAGCTGCTGCTCTACGTCGGCTCCATCGTCGGCTTCGCTCTGATTGCTCCGTTCTGGCTGGGCTTCAGCAACATCATCGGAATTCTCATCATCGGCTTCGCCGTGCATCATGCCTGGAAGATCAACGGCGCGCGGGTGTTCGACGTAAAGGGCCCGTTCCGTGTGGCTCGTCCTGTTCCTCATCCTGATGAACCATCAACCACATGAGTTCCGCTTCGTGCCCTTCGTGTGACACCCAGTACTCCTCGTCCGCGGTTGTCTGCCCCAACTGTCAGAGGTTGGTTCATGGCGACGAGCTGAAGGCCCTGGCCGCGAAGGCCGAGGTCGCACGAAAAGAAGACGATTCAGTCGGCGAACGCCTGCTTTGGCAAGAGGCCATTCCGCTCCTCCCCGTAGGAAGCAAACAGCGTCTCTCGATTGAGACGCGTCTCGCTGAGATTGACTCGGCGCCGCGAGCCGAGTCTTCCACGCCAGCACCTGAAAAGGCGCCTTCGTGGGCGAGTGGCGGGGGAGTCATGGGAGCTGCCGCTCTTGTGCTCTGGAAGCTCAAGGGTGTACTGCTCTTCGGTCTCGGCAAGCTGAAGTTCCTCACCCTCGGACTGAGCAAGGCGAGTACGCTGTTCTCGTTCCTCGCCTCGTTCGCCGTTTACTGGAGCCTCTGGGGCTGGCGCTACGCGCTCGGCTTTCTGGTCGCGATGTACATTCACGAGATGGGTCACGTCGCTGCCTTGAGACGTTACGGCATCCCCGCGTCCGCTCCGATGTTCGTGCCCGGCCTGGGAGCGTTCGTCCGGATGGACAAACATCCTGCGACCACGGGTGAGGACGCCAGGATCGGACTTGCTGGTCCCGAGTGGGGTTTCGCGGCGGCGCTCGCCTCGTACGCCATGTATGCGCTGACGGCGGCTCCGATCTGGGCCGCCATCGGGTATTCGGCCGCGTTTCTGAACCTCTTCAATCTCCTGCCCATCTGGCAACTCGATGGCGGCCGGGGATTCGCTGCGTTGACCCGTGGCCAGAGACTCATCATCGCGGTGGCTTTCGCCGCCGGTTGGGCGATCACACGCCAAGGTTTGTTCGGTTTGCTGTTCGTGGTGGCGGTCTATCGTGCCTTCGCGGATGGCGCGGAGAACGGTGACCTCGGGGTCGTCGGCCGATTCACTACCCTGATTGCGGTTTTCGCTGCGATGTTGTTGCTGGGACGGCCCACCCCCTAGGCGATTTCCGTCACCGGCGCTCCGCGGGCATCCGGTATGCTCACGCCGTTTCATGGAACTGACTCTATGGCGGTGGAGCATTGGCGTTCAGCTCTCTTCACTGGCCCTCATTGTGGCTTTCTTTCTGGTCCTGCAGCGCTCGCTCCCGCGCCACGCCATCAGCTCCTGGGTGCGCGGGTGGGTCTTCAACATCATCGCGCTTGCGGTGGCCCTTGCGTTCTGGATGTATCCGCCTGCGGATGCGACCCGGCCGCTGGCGTACTTCCTCTTCATGTTCCCGAAGAACGTGGCGGTTCTTTACTTCGTCCAGGGCGCGTGGTCCCTTCATCGTCCCGGGTCACGTCTGGTCGGACCGCCGCAGCTTCTGGTGGGCGGACTGTTGTTTTCGCTTCTGGGAGGCTGGCTGTTCCGTTCGGTCGAGATGCTGGGCGCGGGGCAGCAGCTCTTCGTGGGCCTGATGTTCGTTCCCACCGGGATCGCGCTGATTCGGGTTCGCGATCGCGCTCTGGACTGGCTGGCCACGGGCTTCCTGGTTCGGGGTGGGTTGTGTCTGGTGGAGGCCTTCGGGTACATGCTGCAAATGGCCCCACCCGAGTTCCTCTCGGCCGCTGACCGCGCGTCCCTCGGCACGTTCATCGCTGTGCACTCCTCATTCGACACGGGAGCCGAATGGCTGCTCGCGCTCGGCTTCGTGCTCGCCATTTCACTTCGTGCCCAGAGGGAGCTGCAGGCCAGCATCCTCGAACTGCACACCGCCCAGGATGGTCTGCGCCGCCTGGTCGATCATGACCCGCTCACCGCGCTCTCGAATCGCCGAGCCCTCCCCGGGATTCTGCGGGCGGCCCAACCCGAGGGGGCCACGCTCCTCTTCTTCGACCTGAACGACTTTAAGGAGGTTAACGACGCCCACGGCCACGAAGTGGGCGACCGATGCCTCCAGCGATTCGCGGAGGCGTTGCGGGACAGCTTTCGTCCCCATGATGGATTCGTGCGCTACGGTGGTGACGAGTTCCTCGTCGTGGCCGCGGGCCTTGACAAAGATCTCGCCGATGTTCGCGTCGACGCGCTCCGTTTGCGCCTGGCTGCCGAAGCCGCGACGGGCCCCAAGCTTGACTTCTCGGTTGGCATTTCGGAACTGCCGCCGGGCGGCCGACCGGAGGATGCTCTTCGGGAGGCGGATAGCCTGATGTACGCGGCAAAGACGGGGCGGTAAGCCTGGCTCGGAGTCTCCCCGGCAGAAACCTCAGACGGTTCCCCAGGCTGCGACTCAGTTTTAGGTAGGGGCGGATGGCGCGGTGGCCGGACTCCTTTGGAGGGAGTCCGGCCAAGGCGCTCGGATAGAATCGCCTCACCATGCAAGCGCGCCTCCAACTGCCTCAGGGGGCATCGTGTTTCACCTTCGAAGAGGCCCGCACGCGACGTGCTCTCGCCGCCCGCGTAGTCTCGGTATTCGAGGGCTGGGGCTACGACGAGATCGTTCCGCCGCTCTTTGATGATGCGGCCACCTTCGATCCCTCGCTCGCCTCCAGGCTCTACACATTTACGGGGCGCGAAGGCACCACCCTCGCGCTGAGGCCCGACTTCACTAGCCTGGTAGCCAAGATCGCGGCCGGCCGTCTCCGTCATGTGGTAGCTCCGATGCGCCTTTACTACTCCGGCGAAGTGGTTCGCTACGAACCACCTCGCGCCGGACGTCAGAGTGAGTTCCACCAGATGGGGCTCGAGTTTCTTGGCGGTGGAGGTCCCGTCGCGGACATCGAGGCCATCGCCATCGCGATCGAGTGTCTCGAAGCCGTCGGAGTAAAAGACTTTGTGGTGGCACTTGGCCACGCCGGTGTCGTGACTTCGTTGCTCGAGGAACTCAGCTTCTCGGCTGAGGATCCGCAGCGCGAGAAAGTTCTAGAGAGTCTCAGCCGCCGCGATCCGCGCGCGGTCTCGCAGGCGCTCGAAGGCATCGCGGATGGGCATGCAGCGAAGCGGGCGTTGATCAGTCTTTCCGAGGACAACGGTATTCGTCAGTCGCTCGATGCGGCGCGCGCTGCCCTGGGCGCGATGGACCGGGCCGCGGCCGCGCTCGACGATCTTGCTGCAGTTGCGGCCACTCTTCGCGAAGCCGGCCTTGAGAATCGCGTGGCCATCGACCTGTCTGAGAGCCGGAGTCTCGACTACTACACGGGGCTCGTCTTCCGGATCTACGGAGACGGCCTTGGTTTCGACGTCGGCAGCGGAGGCCGCTACGACAGCCTGCTCGGCCGGCTCGGTCGTCCGATGCCCGCGGTTGGTTTCATGCTTGGCCTCGATCGGCTGGCTTTGCTGGTCGCCCGTCAGGCCGACACCGTGAAGACGCAGGAGGAGCCCGCACCCTCGCGGGTGAAAGCGGCGACTTTGGGTGCCTCCGTGCGCGAAGCTC
>JBDSLN010000055.1:0-3142 GCA_039916365.1 Vicinamibacteria bacterium | reverse complement strand
GGCAAGGAGTGCGGCCATCAATCCATGCGATTCGTGGATGTGAAGGACATCGGGAGCAAATGAACGCACGGCCGCGCGGACGCTGCCGAGTGTCTTCAAGGAAAAGTCGCCACGGCCGACGGTTCGCTCGGGCACGGACAGACCGGCCGCACGACCCCGAACGGCGAGCTGTCCATGGGTGTTCGCGAAGACTTCCACCTGATGTCCAAGCACCTTCTGGCCGACGGCGGTCAGTACAATCTGGTTCTGTCCACCACGCCATTCGGTCGCGGTGTCGATGTGCAGGATCTTCATTCGGGAGGCCCGGACTGCAGAGCCTTGAGCTTCGCGTACTTCTGGCGGACGTAGAGCGCGTTGAGTCGAGAAATCTTGTAGCCCACATCTCCCAGGGTGAAGCCGCGCTTGAACACGTAGTTCCTGAGAAACGCGAAGGCCGAAGCCGCTTCACCCACACCCGGAATGACGGTCTTCCCTTTGCGGTGCGCGGCCTGAGCCCACAGGGTCGTGTAGCGCTCAATGCGTCGGCGGTGATCGTCTTCGTCGCGGTAAGGACGATGAACGAGTTCGCCTGAAAACCGCCCGATCTTTCCGTTGATCTGCACGGATTCATGGACCAGGTCGCCGCAGAAACGGCCGCGGCGGCGGTCGAAGAGTCGAAGCTGCCAATCCGGATACCAGTCCGTGGCTCGGATTTCGTATCCCAGATAGTGAGTGAGGCGCCGCATGCGGTAGCCCGCATTGAGAGCCTCGGTCGCGGTGAGATCCTGAATCTCCTTGCGAAGCGCGTGACTCACCTCCTCGTCGGCATCGAGGGAAAGCACGAGATCGTTCCTCGCCTGGTCCACTGCGAAGTTCTTCTGCGCTACGAAACCGTCGAAGGGACGCTGCAGAAGGCGCGCGCCCGAACCCCGAACCCGGTCGGCGGTGGCATCGGTGGAACCGCCGTCGACCACCACGATCTCGTCGCAGAAGGCCAGACTGCGGATGGCGTTCTCAATGCGGTCCTCCTCATTCTGGGCGATGAGGACGGCGGAAACTTTCGGCACGCTTTGATGATATCGGGCCGGCAAAGCAATACCCGCTTTCTACATTCGACGGCCTCCTCCCGGCCCTGCGCGGACGCGAGCGGTCGCGTAACTCTTTCTGAATGAGAGAACTCCGGCGATGGCCTGTGCCTTGCTTCTTCGTCCCTCTGGAAAGCGCGGTGTGCGCGCAACGGCCGTTTTGCAGGGAGAATAAAAATGAAGAAAACAGTGATGTACTCACCGATTCTGGCGCTTGGCCTGATGGGCTTCGCCGGTTCCGCGGCCCAGGCGCAGCCGGATTTGCCGCGTCCCTCCGATCAGCAGTACGACCGCCGAGAAGGCCGCCGTTCGCAGCGCGCCGAACTTATGGCGCTGCAGGATGACCTGGCACTCGTCGATGACGGTCTTGCGGCTCTGCCTCAACGCCATCGTCGCTACTCCGAATTCCAGCGCCGCGCCGAAGGGATCCGGGCCGAAGTGACGAACCTGGCCAATGACGTCAACCGCCGCGCGCCCGACCGTCCGTCTTCGGGTCAGGTCGAGATCGCGTCTCTTCGTCTCAAAATCGCCACTCTGCGTGACGATATCGAAGACGCTCAGCAGCGTCGCGCGCGCGCCGCCTCCTATCAGCTGCCCGCAGGCACCGAGGTCGAAGTGGCCTTGAATACGGATGTTTCGTCGCGCGTCTCTAATCCGGGTGATCGCCTGGAAGCTCAGACCATCTCAGCGGTTCGCCTGAATGGACGAACAATTATTCCAGCGGGCGCCACTGTTCGCGGAAGTGTTCGCGAAGTGCGTTCGCGTAATCGCGGCCAGCAGGATGGCTTCCTCCAGATGGATTTCGACACTTTGATCCCAGAAGGCGGCGCGTCCATGCCGATTCGCGCGCACGTGGTTTCTATCTCTGAGAATCATGAGCAGGGCCACGACCATCAGCTTCGCAACGGTGGCCTCGGCGCCTTGATCGGGGGCGTCCTTGGCGGAATCATCGATGGCAAGAAAGGCGCCTTGATCGGCGCGGCGGTCGGAGCGGGCGGCGGCGTGCTCGCGAGCAAGGGAGACGACGTCGAGCTTCCCGAAGGAACCATCGTAACCATTCGTCTGGACGGACCCGTGATGGCTCGTCGCTAGACGTATTCGGAAAACGGGACGAGCTAGAACACGATCCGCTCTGAGACAACCTTGCCCGAGGCATCGACCTTGACCTCGCACAGGAAGCCATCGGCGCGTCGATCGGCGAAGCGAAGGTCGCGCCAGACGATCACTTTGAGGTCGCCTTCCGGTCTGACTTCCAGGCGTGGGAAGGGGGAGAAATCCAGAAAGACGCGAGCGAGCCGGCTTTCCTGCGCGACTCGATTCACCAGCGCGTCAGACGGAGCGCGCTCGAAGGTGACCTTGCTGCGCGCGCTCCCGATCGCAGGCACCGCGCCCGAAGCAAACGTGGAAGGGTTGCTCGCCAGAAAACGCCATCGGTTCAATGCCAGCGGATCGGGGAAGGCTCTGACCAACGTGAACTGCGGCCCCACCAGATCCTCCGCCTGCTTTTGCGCGAGCGAATGGGCGCCGCAGCGCAACGCGATGTAGGCAAGCACTCCAGCCATCGCCCATCGATTCGCGGACGAACGCTTCAGGACGCGCGCGCCGAAACAGGCGCATGCGAGCAGGAGCAGGAGAGTTGGGTCGACGATGAAGACCCAGTCCCACGAGTACCAATGCGCATCGAATGGAAGCAGCGCCCGTGTGCCGTAACTAGTCCAGAGGTCCTCGACGATGTGGATCACAAGGCCAAGCCAGGCCACGAAGAACGTCGGCACAAGAGGCCGTTGGGACTTCGGCCACTTCGAGAGAATCAAGGCGAGCCCCGCCGCCAGCACGAGCGTCGCGGGCAGCGCATGCGTGATGCCACGATGATGCTCGAGATACGCCCCGGACCCGGCCAAGCCCGCCACGATGTCGATATCGGGCAGGTTGCACGCGAGCGCGAGGGTCAGGGTCGCGCCGTGGACTCGCTTGTCGAGACCGAGCCTTGCGACCGCGACGCCGGTCAGGGTGTGGGTGAGATTGTCTATCGTTTAGCTGGGGGGCGTTGAACGGACCCGCCCCCCAGACCCCCGCTC
>JBDSLN010000054.1:0-3145 GCA_039916365.1 Vicinamibacteria bacterium | reverse complement strand
TACGTTCGACGCCGCAGCGCTTCAAAAGGTCGACCACTTCAATGACCTTTCCGTAGCGCACGCTCTCATCGGCACGAAGGTACATGACCTGGGTGGGACGTCCCGCCATGATCGCGCGGACTTGATCTTCGAGAAGGGGCAGGGCCATCGGCTGTCGGTTGATATAGGCGCGCCCCTGAGCATCGATGCTGACAGTGAAGCGATCCTCTGTATTGTTCTCCACCTGGTTGGCGGTGGGCAAGTTGATATCGATGCCCTGGCTCATCATCGGAGCGGTCACCATAAAGACAAGCAGCAGCACGAGTACAACGTCGACCAAGGGCGTGACGTTGATCTCCCCAATGCTCCGTCGGCTGCGCTTCTTCCGAAACGCGAGGTAGCCGGTGCCGGACGAACGCCCGCCCGAATCGCCTGAGCCTGAGGAACTGAAAGACATGGCGTGATCTACGTGAAGTTCCGCTCGACCATGCTGATGAACTCCATCGCGAAGTCATCCATGGATGCGGACAACGCGCGCACCCGGTCAGAGAAGTAGTTGAAGAACAGCGCCGCAGGGATCGCGGCGAACAATCCGGCGGCGGTTGTGATGAGCGCCTCGGAAATGCCGGGCGCCACGATCGCGAGACTTGCCGAACCCTGGCGACCAATCTCGCCGAAGGCATTCATGATGCCCCACACGGTTCCGAACAAGCCGATGAACGGAGACACGCTGGCCGTACTGGCGAGGAAGCTCAAACGTTTTTCCAGTCGTGTCTCTTCTACAGAGGCGGCGCGGGCGAGCGCTCGTGACACCGCATCCAGGCTACGGATCGATGGCTTTTGCGTTGTTGCTCCGGGGGCCGGTCGGACCTGCTGGTTAATCTCCTGGTAGCCCGCCTGGAACATCCCGACAAGAGGGGAGTAGGTAAGCTGATTGGCGACCGCGTTCACCTCGGAAAACTTCTGGCTCTTGCGGAAGACATCGAGGAATCGCTTGGACTCACGTGACGCCCGACTGAGCGTGGCCCACTTATTAAGGATGATGCCAAACGACACAAACGAGAAGACGAGGAGGAGTAAAAGGACCGCGACCGCGGGAGGCCCAGAATGCTTCAGGAAACCCAGTGGACCGCCCCCAAAGGCATTGGAGGCTCCAGCTTGTGCAAGGAGAAATTGAGTCATCATCTGTATGGTGTTGTTAGCTTCCCAGATTCGCACAATATGTAGTGCGCGTCAATGAATGGACCCTCATCGGCCCGGCTTCCATGCTACCCTCACGGGCCTTCTTATGCTTCGTGTTCTCCGCATCGAAAACCTCGCGATCGTGGCGTCGGCCGAAATCGAGTTCGGGCCGGGTCTCAACCTTTTGACAGGCGAGACTGGTGCCGGTAAGTCGATTGTTGTGGATGCCTTGGGTCTGGTCTGTGGCGAGCGTGCCGACGGTGACCTGGTCCGCACCGGCGAAGACAAGGGAACCATCGAAGCAATCTTTGACGTGCCTAAGGGCTTCAACCTTGAGGCGCTCGGCCTAGGGATCGAGGACGCGGAGGGCGAAGTGGCGATCCGGCGGGAAATTCTGGCATCCGGGCGGAGCCGGGCGATGATCAACGGCGTTACAGTATCGCTCGCCGGTCTCAAGAGCGTCGGGCAGGAACTGGTTCAGATTCACGGTCAGCATCAGCAGCACGCGCTTTTAAATGCAGACTTCCATCTCTCTTTTCTTGATCGATTTGCGGAGCTCGAAGGCAAGGCCGAGAAGGTGCGCCGCTTCTTCATACAAGCCCAATCAGCCGATGCGGCGCTGCGCGACTTTAAAGAGAAAGCCCGCCAGTTCGGCCGGGAGCGAGAAACGCTCCGCTTTCAGGTTGAAGAAATCAAGAAGGCTGAATTACGCGAAGGCGAAGAGGAAGAACTGCGGCAGGAGCGGTCCCGCCTTCGGAACTCTGAGCGTTTGGGTGAGCTGACGACCGAAGCGACCCACCTTCTCGATGGTGCCGAGGACGACGTCGACACATCTTTGCTGGCGCGGCTTCGTGCGCTCGGCAAGCGCCTCGACGAGATGGCGAGACTCGATCCGAAGGCGATGTCGGAGGCCGCAACGCGCTACGCGGAGGTCTTGTCTCTCGTCAACGATTGGTCGGCGGAACTGGGCGACTACAGCGCTTCGCTCGACGCCCAACCAGGTCGAAGTGACGCGGTGGAGTCTCGGCTAGCACAACTCGAGCGACTTAAGAAGAAATATGGCTCAAGTATCTATGAAATAATGATATTTTTTGTAGAGTCAGAAGGACGACTGGCCGCCATCGACGACCCCGAGGCGGAGGAGCGGCGGCTTGGGCTGGCGACGGTCGCGGCTTGGTCCGTCTATATTTCTGCGGCAGCCGCTCTCTCAAAGGAACGTCGAAGCGTCGCGACAAAGCTGCAGAAGGCGGTGGCCAAAGAGCTTGGCGACCTGGCGATGGCTCAATGTCGGTTCGAAGTTCGCCTTGAGCCCAGAAGTCCTACGACGGATTTTGACTGGCGTTCTCACGGACTCGAGACGGGGGAGTTCTTCTTGTCGGCAAACCCGGGAGAGGAACTCAAGCCGCTCAAGTCGGTCGCATCGGGCGGCGAACTGTCCCGCGCACTTCTGGCTCTTCAGTCGCTGTTGAATGCCCACCCGTCGGGCGCCGTTGTGTTCGATGAAGTGGACGCCGGGATTGGCGGCGCGGTTGCCGAGGCGGTGGGTCGCCGACTAGCCCGGGTCGCGCGTGATCGCCAGGTTCTTTGCGTGACTCACTTGGCTCAAGTCTCGGCATTTGCAGACCGTCACTACATCGTCGAGAAGCGGGTCGTTCGTGGCCGGACCATCACCGAGGTCCGTGAGGTCGAAGGTCGCGATCGTGTGCGCGAGGTGGCGCGCATGCTGGCGGGCGAGGTCGTCACGGGATCTGCCGAGAAGAATGCCGAAGAGCTCATCGGCCGGGTGAAGCGGCTCAACCCGGACGTACGAGCGTAGGGTGAAGCCACGATGACCGGCGGAAAATACTTCGTCGAGACGTTCGGATGCCAGATGAACGTCAACGATTCGGAGAAGGCGGCGGGCCTTCTGGAAGCGCGGGGAATGGAGCGCGTCGAGTCAGCCGCCGGCGCCGACGTCATTTTTGTGAATACCTGTGCTGTCCGA
>JBDSLN010000053.1:0-3487 GCA_039916365.1 Vicinamibacteria bacterium | reverse complement strand
AACTTCGCCGCGTCGCGGTTCCATGGACGGGCTTCGCTGATGGTGCGGCCGCGAAAATCGCGAACCGCAGCGTTGGCAACTCTGATCACGCAGCCGCTATCGAAGTCTGCGGTCCGGGACTGAAGCTGCGCTTCCTCAAAAGCACCTTCGTTGCCCTGGCCGGCGCGAACATTTCGGCCCGGCTGGAGCGGGGCGATCTGGAGAGCGGCAGCATTCCCGTTTCACCTCGGGTGGCGGTGCGTGTCCGGCCTTCCAACGTGCTCACCATCGACCAGCTCGAGGGAGGCACGCGGGCCTATCTCGCGATCTCAGGGTTGCATCCGCCGGAGTTGCTTGGTTCGGCCTCGGTTGATCTGGGTTCGGGTTTTCTCAGACCGCTCATGCGCGGCGATCGACTCGACATCGGCGTCTTTGATTCCGATCGCGCTCACCGTGAGCCTGTCGTGACTCCGCGGCAACGGGACACGGTGCGCGTGGTCCTTGGTCCGCAGATGCATCATTTCGATGCGGCTGGGATCGCTTCCTTTCTCGACACCTCCTGGCGGATCGGACTCGACTCCGATCGCGTGGGCGCCCGACTCGACGGGACACGCGTCGCGCACAGCGGACCCAAGGAAATCATCTCGGACGGAATGGTGCCGGGATGTGTGCAGATCCCGCCGGATGGGCGTCCCATTGTGATGCTGAGCGACTGCCCGACCACGGGCGGGTATCCGAAGGTCGCCTGCGTGGTCAGTGAAGACCTCGGCATCGTGGCTCAGGCGATTCCTGGCCATACCGAGATCCGCTTCGTCGCGATTGACGTCGACGCGGTGTAGAAACGAAGCGCTACCTCAATCCTCCAGCTCGACCAGCGTCCGCTTCAGCCGGATCAGCGCCGCCAGGAGCAACCAGCAGTTCACAATGCTGAGCAGCACGGTGAGGTCAAAGCCCATCACCATACGGACCCTCGCGATCGCGTCCGCCATGGGAAGCACGGGCCGCCACTGGGCGCCGTAGTAGCGGCCAAAGGCGTGCAGGCAAATGCTGCCGAGCAGAGTCGACGTGGCGGCGACGGCACTGAACCAGCGCAAGAACGGCGTCATCAGGCCGGTCGCAACCAGGAGCAAAAACATCGGATGGTTGTGGTTGTCGTGAACGCCGATCGTCAGCACGCCCCAGATGAACAAGAGCAACGCGCTCACATAGAGGATCGAAGCGTGTCGCCTGATGTGACGCGCTGCGTGGAGAACCCACGCGGCCACTGCTCCTGCGGCGATGAAACCGATGAGCCCCAGCGGCTGGGTAAATGAGTCGCGACGAACGTAGTCGATCGGATCGTTCCACTCTGCCTTCTCGCGGAGGATGGAAGCGGCATGCCCCACGAGCCACCACGGATTCGCATAGCCGCCCGAGACGCGATCCTGCGAGAACAAGCGACCGACATGAATGATGGCGGTCTCGATCGTTCCCGCCATGAGGTAGGGCAGGAGAACGAGCGTGGTCGCGATCGCACCACCTGCCATCACCCGAATCGCGCCGGGCTTGCGAGAACCAAGGAATATCAAAGGAAGAGCGACCGTCGCAGTGGGCTTGATCAAGCAGGTCAGAGCGAACATCACGCCGGCCAGGAAAGGCGAAGTCGGCGTGAGAAGCAGGCTCACCAACAGAAACGGCGGCACGAAGCCGTCGAAGAACCCGAGCACGCCGGATGAAACCCAGGTGATGGGAAAAATCCAATACAGAGCCGATAGGCCCAAAGCCATGCGCGGATTTCCACGAAAGGCCCAAAGCAGAACGACCACCGACAGCAGGTCCCCCAAGACCGCCGGGAACTTCACCGCGAGATTCTCGGCTTCCGCTCCCCGATACGGACGCGGCTTCGAGGTAAAGAATGTCCACGACGCGCCCCAGGCGGAAAGTCCGAGAGGCGGATAGTCGATGGGAAATTCCCGTCCGCGGAAGGAGACCTGATGACGCGGGAGTGCGCCCGAGAGCTGGCCCATGAACTCACCGGGCGGCACCGACGCGGCGTCGCCGTAAACGTGGGTGTAGCCGGCGTTCGCGGTCTCGCTGGCCCACGCCTTCCAGTATTCGGTGTCCCAGGAGCCGTGGGAGGTGACGAAGTAGAGGCGAAGGAACAGGCCGAGGATGAAGCTCACACCGACCGCGAACATGAAGGGGGCGGTGAGCGGCCGGACGGCCTCAGGCTGCGGAGAGGATGGGTCAGAAATAGCCCGGAGAGATTAACCCGCGCGCTGGTCGCGGGCGTCACGATGGATCCTCTATCGTTCCATCGGACCAGGATCATGAAGTCGAAGCTGAACGACCGTCGACCCGCGTTGCGTGTCGTTGCTTCACGCGGAATCGCCATCGTCTTCTTCTGCGGTGCCTGCGCGCATGAGGGTTCGCCGCCCCAGCCCGGATCCTCAGCCTCCGTTCGTCCTTCCATCCTTCTCGTTACGCTCGACACGACCCGCGCCGACTCCATCGGTCCAGGAGCGGTTGGGATCGAGACTCCCGCGTTCAACGCCCTGACCGAGCGCGGCCAGACGTTCACCCGCGCCTATGCCGCGGTCCCCGAGACGTTGCCCTCCCATACGTCCATGATGACCGGCCTTTACCCGGCGGGACACGGCATTCACGAGAATGCGCGCACCGTTCCAGCACGGCAGACGCTTCTGGCCGAGGAACTTCAGCACGCCGGCTATCGCACCGCGGCGTTTGTTTCCTCGTTCGTGCTGGCACGGCGTTTTGGTCTTGGACGCGGCTTTGACGTCTATGACGATATCGAAGCGCCAGAACGCACGGCTCTCGAAACAACCAACCGCGCGCTCGGATATCTGAACGCTTCGCAGCGGCAGCCGCAGTTCCTCTGGGTCCACTACTTTGACGCCCACGCGCCTTACGCGCCTTCTGAACCCTACGAGACGCGTTTTGCCGACAAACCGTATCTCGGAGAGATCGCTGCGGTGGACGAACAACTCGGCCGATTGGTGGCGGCCTTCGAGCAGAAAGCAGCGGGCCCGGCGGTCCTCGTTGTGGTCGGTGATCACGGCGAAGGTCTCGGCGATCATGGCGAATCGCAGCACGGCAACCTCGTCTACGAAGCCACCATGCACGTTCCACTGGTGATCGTCGGTCCCGGCATCCGCAAGGGCGTTGCAATTGGCCCGGTCAGCACGCGCCGCATCTTCAATACGATTCTCGATCTTGCGGGTATCAACGCCGCGGGCAGTCTGCGCGCTCCCACCTCGGAGATCGTCCTGGGCGAAGCCATGAAGCCGTTTCTCGAATACGGATGGCAACCGCAGGTGATGGCGGTGGAGGGCGCTCAAAAGGTGATTGCGGCGGGCCGGAACGAGGTCTATGACGTCGTGACGGATCCAGGCGAAACACGCGATCTCTCCGCCACCGCCGCGCTCTCGCGGCCTCTGCGAACCGGTATGCAGGACTATCCCGTTCCCACTCCGGGAGCGGCGCGCGCGCCGGGCGCGCTCAGCGACGA
>JBDSLN010000052.1:0-12615 GCA_039916365.1 Vicinamibacteria bacterium | reverse complement strand
CTTCCATGATCGGCGATCGTTTCGTGACCGTCTGGCGCACGGACGCCCACGAGAAACTCAAGCTCTTCGCCGCCTCCGGCGCCTTTGAGAGCGAGATTCCGCTGCCTGCCATCGGCTCCATCGCGGGCCTCTCCGGCAAGCGCGAGGACAAGGACGCGTTCTACGCCTTCACGTCCTTCAACTATCCGGCCACCACCTTCCGCTACGACTTTGCGACGAAGGCGAGCAGCGTCTTCAAGAAGCCGACAGTGGACTTCGATCCAAACGCCTTCGAGATCAAGCAGGTCTTCTATCCAAGCAAAGACGGGACGAAGATTCCGATGTTCATTGTCCACAAGAAAGGTCTCGTGCTCGATGGCGCGAACCCGACCTACCTCTACGGCTACGGTGGTTTCGACATCTCTCTGGAACCGGCATTCTCGCCGAGCAACATCGTCTGGATGGAGATGGGCGGCGTCTACGCGCAGGCCAATCTCCGCGGCGGCGGCGAGTACGGGAAAGAGTGGCACGACGCTGGTCGCCTGACGAAGAAGCAGAACGTGTTCGACGACTTCATCGCGGCCGCGGAATGGCTGATCGCGAACAAGTACACCTCCCCGCCGAAGCTCGCCATCGCTGGCGGCAGCAACGGTGGACTGCTGGTTGGCGCGGTCATGACCCAGCGTCCCGAACTCTTTGGAGCGGCCCTTCCCGCGGTTGGAGTCATGGATATGCTGCGCTTCCACAAGTTCACCATCGGCTGGGCCTGGAAGTCGGACTACGGCGATCCGGATGTGAAGGATGACTTCGAAGTCGCGCTGAAGTACTCGCCGATTCACACGCTCAAGGCGGGTGTTGCGTATCCGGCCACTCTGGTGACCACCGGCGATCATGATGATCGGGTGGTGCCCGCTCATTCGCACAAGTTCATCGCGACGTTGCAAGCCGACCAGAAGGGAAGCGCTCCTGTGCTTACGCGCATCGAAACCAAGGCCGGTCACGGCGCCGGAAAGCCCACCGCGAAGATCATCGAGGAGCGTGCCGACCAGTGGGCGTTCCTCACCCAGGCGCTGGGAATGAAATGAATCTGCGTCTGCGCTTCGTCCGTCCGGCCGCTCTGGCCGCGGCCGCACTAGCTCTCCCGGGTATCGCCCTCAGTTCGCCTGGCGAGCCGTGGACCCTGATCAAGATTCCCGCGAGTCGCACGACAGTGGTGACCGATGCGGGCGACAAGGCTGGCCGCAAAGCTGCTCTCCAGATTGCGGAGTTCGATCGGAGCCTGGCGAAACGGTTTGCCTGGATCAAGCTGGACGACACGACACCTTTGATGGTGATCGCATCCGCCGATGAGGCGACGGTTCGTCTGATGGCGCCCGATTCGATGGATGCCGACAAGGACAACGCGTTGTCGTCCTACACCACCCTCATAAGCCAGCATGTCGGTGCGATGCGCACGGATCTTCCCGAGCCTGCCGATAAGGAGCGCAGCCCGACCCGAGGTTTCTATCGCGGCCGCGCCGACCATCTTGTCGAGCGTTCGCTCGGAAAGGCGGCTCCGCCCTGGCTCGCCCGCGGGCTCGTGAGCTTTCTTTCAGACGCCGTGGTGCGAGACAAGGAGTTGCTCGTCGGGCGCATGCCGGCAGCGGATGGAGCCACCACGCCTCTGCCCGCGCCAGCTTCCGTAGACTTCTTCCGCGAAAATCGTCCTGCCGATCGCAAGTTCGATCTTCAAGCCGCTCTCTTCATCCACTACCTGCTGAACGCGGATGGCGGGAAGAACACTGCCGCGCTCGATGCGCTGGGTGCGGCGATTTCGGCGAAAGACACAGCCGCGGCTCGATCCGCCCAGACGAAGATCACCGCGCTCTATCGAGGCTTCGCGAAGTACCTCGCGTCCAAGAAGTTCTCGCCCATCAAGCTGCCGATGGATCCGTCGATCAACGCGGCTGCGTTCGAAGCGCGTCCTGTGCCTGAGGCCGAGGCGGTGATGCTCCGCGCCGAAGTTCTGTTTGAGATGAACCGCCCGGTCGACACTCGTGGCCTTCTCCGTCTCGCCAAGGCCGCCGACCCGACGCTGGTCCGGCCCCTCGAAATCGAGGCGATCCTCTTTGAGCGCGAGCAGCGCACGTCGGAATCAAAGGCCGCAATCGAAGCGGCGATCCAGCTTGGATCAAAGAACGGCAGTCTTTACTACCGTCTCGCCCAGCTTCAGTGGACGAACCCTATGCCGAAGCCAGTCCTCGAAGCGGCGCGAACGCTGCTGGAGCAGGCGCGAGATTTTTCTCCCGGTGACGCGAGCGTCTTCGCCTATCTGGCCGAAGTGCAGGGCGATCTGGGGTTGAGTGAGCCGGCTCTGGAGAACGCACAAAAAGCCGTGAGCGCTGCGCCCAGCGATGTTTACGCACAAATGGCTCTGGCGCGCGCGCAGTGGAATAGCAAGCAGGTCGATCCCGCCATGGTGACCGCGAGGGTCGCGGCTCCGCTGGCCAGGCTCGCGAGTCAGAAGCAGAGTGTGCAGCAGTTCACCGCCTTCGCGGCGAAGAACAAGGCAGCGCAGGAGAAAGGCAACGCGCCCTACAAGATGCAGTTCGGCCCGCCGCCTGCGGGCGCCTTTGGCGAAACTCGCGCCGGAGGCTCTTTGTGGTCTGGACCCGCACGTGTGAGTATCGGAACGGCCCAGACGGGATCCGCCGATGCGTCCGCGATCACAGATTGTTTCTCGAAGCGCGATGATGCTGCCTGCGCGCGCGCCGTGCCGTCTCTCGAAGGAGCCTGTGCTGCGAAGCAGGCAGCGTCCTGCGTGTCTCTCGGATCTCTTTACGACGGCGGCTTCGGCGTGACGCGTGATCGACGCAAGGCAGTTGTTAACTACAAGACGGCCTGCGACCTGGGCGAGAAACCGGGATGCGCTCGGCTGGCTGTCCTCGAGGCGCAGGGGCTTGGCGTGGCGAAAAACACGCTGCGCGCAACCAGGACGCTCGAGACCCTCTGCGCCGAACAACTGACCGAAGGCTGTGTCGGGCTCGCCCAGATTCTTCAGCAGACCCGTCGGCCCGCGGACCGCACGCGTGCCCAGACTCTGCTGAAGACTGCCTGCGACGGAGGAAATGCGGAAGCCTGTCGTCTCGTGACGACCGCGCGTTAGCCGTGGCCTCTACCGAACGGTCTCGGACTTGTCTTTGGTCGGAACGGCGGCTTCAGTCAGCAGCTTCTCGACCAGCTGACTCATCTCTTTGTCGCGGTCGGTCCCGACGTGGATCTCGCCGACCATGAGATTGCGGATCTGTCCGCGTCCATCCACGACGTAGATCGCCGGCCAGTATTGATTCTGCAGGGCGCGCCAGTAGTTCATGTGGTTGTCCATGAAATGAGAATGGCTGCCGAGCTCGTATTTGGCGATCGCCGCCTCCACGTTCTTGCGTGATTTCTCGTGATCGAACTCCGGCGTGTGGACGCCCACGATCACCAGCCCTCGCTCACCGTATCGCTTCTCCATCTCCCTGACCCAGGGGATCGTGCGCAAGCAGTTGATTCAACCAAACGTCCAGACGTCGAGGATGATCACCTTGCCGGCGAGCGCCTTCATTGACTGAGGCGGGCCGATCCACTCCTTGGGATCCTGCGAAGGGAACTCGGGCGCCTTTTCGAAACGGGCGCCCTCCACCACGGGCGTTCTGGTCAAAGCGAGTCCTCCGCCCATCACCAGGCCGATGCAGACGAGACGTGCCGACCAGTTCATCTTCATCATTCGGACCTCTGTTGGTTGAAGGCATCCACCCGCGCGGCCAGGATCGCTTCCACCATATCGTGAGGGACCTCGTCAAACGAAGGCGCATCCGCGAGTTCGGAAGCGCGTGCCGCCGCGACCGTCGCGCGGTAGGTGGTCAGGTACGTCTTGCAGGACGAACATCGGCCGAGATGAGCTTCGAAGCTCTCGAAGGTCGCCGGGTCGAGGGTGCCCTCCAGGAAGTCGTCAAGGAATCCGTAGACCTCGCGGCAGGTCATTCTCACAACGCCCTCTCGCCAAACCGGTCGGCCAGGAGACGGCGCAACGCATGCCGTGCCCGATGCAGCCGCACCTTCACGACGCCGTCGGTCACGCCGAGAATCTCCGCGGCTTCAGCGGTATCGTGTTCTTCGATGTCGCGCAGGAGCAGCACCACGCGATACGCGTCCGGAAGCTGATCGATGCAGCCGCGAACGAAGTCACGCGTCTCACGCGACTGCACCAGCTGCTCGGCCGACGGCGACCAGTCGCGCGGCTCGATGCGGGCGTGCCCGTCGTCCTTGAAGGTCGGCTGAAAATCGTCGATCGATTCCTCGGGCCGGCGCTTTCGGGACCGCAGGCGCATCAGCGACGCGTTCACCGCGATGCGATGGAGCCAGGTCCCGAGTTGGGAGGTTCCTTCGAAATTCTTCAGTCCCCGGAAGGCCGAGACGAAGGCTTCCTGAACGGCGTCCTTGGCTTCCTCGTCGTTGCGCAGAATGCGCCGACAGACCGAGAGCATGCGGCCGGAGTGGATGCGCACCAGTCGCTCGAAGGCTTCGTCCTGGCCCGAGCGGAGCGCTTGCAGCAACGCAGCGTCTTGAGCCGGATCTGCGACTGCGACCACTTGGCGACGTTAGCACGCGCCTTTTGAACGGGATTGAACACAGACCGCGCATGACATGGTCTTTGATGCCACGGGAGACGTCGAGGTTTCCTGGCGGCTACACGCGCCCCAGAACCACTTGATCCAACCTTAAGACTTCTCCCACCGACCATGCCTGGAACGGGCACCCTTGGGGCGCGTGCGGCGCGTCGCCTTCCGCGATCTCGGGCAGGTGTCCGAGGCCGTGAGGATCAAGGGTCGCGATCAGCGGCTCGAGGAAGTGCTTGCGCGCGTGAGCCCTCGCTTCGAGCGTGCCGCCCCGCGTCCGCAGCCAGGCCTCCACGAAAGCGCCCATCAGGTAAGGCCAGATGGTGCCCTGGTGATACGCGGTATCGCGCGCGAGGACGCCTCCGCGATAGTCGCCCCGATACTGTGGATCGTCGGGTGAAAGCGACCGCACGCCCGCGGGAGTGACAAGGGAACGCTCCGCGAGATCGACGACGGCGCGGGCGGGCGCGCCGCTGAGGATCTGAAACGGCAGCCCGCCGATCGCGAAGAGGGCGTTTGGACGCACTCGCCCATCCACGCGTCCGGGTACGTGGTCGACGTCCACCACGTCATAGAGATATCCGGTTTCTTCATTCCAGAAGCGTGCGAGGAAACTCGCCTGCGCGGCGTCGGCCCAGGCGCTCAATCGAGAGTCGAGCTGGCCGCCGATCCGCAGGGCGTTGATCCACAGCGCCTGAATCTCGACCGGCTTGCCGATGCGAGGGGTCACCACGTAGTCGCCGACCTTTGCATCCATCCAGGTGAGTTGCACGCCCGGCTCGCCCGCCGCGAGAAGGTGATCGGAGTCCATGCGGATCCCGTGCCGCGTTCCCTCCGAATAACCGTGCAGGATCGCGACCACGGCGGCGTTTAATTGCCATTCGTCGATGGTGGAAGGCATGAAGCCGGCAGCCGTCTCCGCCGTTCTCAGTTCATGAACTGCGACGATGAACCAGAGCGCCGAATCGACGCTGTTGTACTCAGGCACCTCGCCTTGATCGGTGAAGCGATTGGGCAGCATGCCTTGGGAAACCGCACGCGCCCATTGCACCAGCACCTTGCGCGCCTCGTTCAGCCGCCCGACGGCAAGACACAGACCGCGCAGGGAGATGAAGGTGTCGCGGCCCCAGTCGGTGAACCAGGGGTAGCCTGCGAGCACGGTCTTGCCGCGGCCGCGATCGACCACATACGCGGAAGCCGCTCGTACCAAAGCCGACGTCGCATTCAGGCGACGAAATTCTTCCGACGCCCGGACCGACGCCACGCGCTCGGTCAGGGATCCTTCGTCGAATCCTTGAGCGGAGTGGTGGGTGCCGAGCACCCAGAGCGCCTCGCGCGCCGTCAGATCGAAGGAGAACGTTCCGGGGGAGCCCAGATCTTCGAGATGATCCAAACCGCGTTCGCAATCCGTGGTGTAGAGGAATTCGCGGTACCAGTAGCCATCGCCCTTGAAGGCGCCATTCGAGACGGTGACGACCTCTGGCTCTGACGGATAGGTTTGGAAAACGACGCGTCCATCGTGCTCGCTCATGGGCGCGAAGTTGAAGTCGGCGTTCTCGCGTTGCAGCGAGTGGTAGTCGCGGCCCGAGAGGAAAGGCCGCACGATCAGCGTTGCCGAATCTGGTTTCGGGCCAAGAAGGCGCCAGGAGAGAACGACGAGAGGGGATCCGGTTGGAACCACTAGCGAATGTTCCAGCGTCCTGCCGTGCCCGAGATCGTATTTCCAGGTCGGCCACGGCGAAGCGTCGAACGCGAAGCTCACCGGACGGCCTTCGTGGCGGACGATACGGTCGTCGGCCTGCGTGCCTGACTTGTAGGTCTGTGAGGTCAGCCCGATCCGTTCGCCGTCGATGTCCAGCACAGCATCAAAGCCGTTCACCAGGACGCGCCGATCGACCGGCGGGTTTTGGGAAACGAGCAGGAGCGCGTGATAGCGGCGCGTGCGCGTCCCGTGCGAGGTGTGAGACGCGAATCCTCCAAGCCCATCCGCCTCCAGCCAATCGTAGGGTGGCTGGGGGGGCGAATCGGGCGTCGTGGCGGCCGAAGTCTCGGGCGTCTCATTCATGGGAACGGTTACCTCCTTCGTTGAGCGATGTCCTCGATGCAGGGAAGCGCCAAGGTGGTCCATCCGGTTTGATGCGAGGCGCCGAAGCCGCGTCCCGTATCCCCCGAGAAGTATTCGTAGAAAAGCACGAGTTCCTTGAAGTGCGGGTCCGTCTTGTAGCGCTCGGCGTCGCCGTGGCACGGCCGCCGGCCTTCGCGGTCGGCGAGAAACGTAGACGCGAGCCGGGCTTGGATCTCGTGGGCGACCTCTTTCAGGTTCATGAGGACGCCCGATCCAGCGGGACACTCGACGCGCAGGTTTTCTCCATGGAAATCGTGAGACCGGAGCAATGCTTCCACCAGAAGAGAGTTCAGCGGAAACCACACCGGGCCGCGCCAGTTGGAGTTGATTCCAAAAGCGCGGGTCCGTGATTCATCCGGCGCATACTCGACTCGGTACTCGGCAGATGCCGTGCGCAGAACGAAGGGTGTTGCTTGATGGGTCTTGGAGAGCGAACGGACGCCCGTGGGGCCAAGGAACGAACTCTCACGTAGGAGATGGCCCAGCACGCGCGTCAGTTGTGTGAAGGAGGGAAGTGCCAGGAGCACGTTGTCGTCGAGCTGTGACCCGGGGTTTAGCTGCGCGTAGGCGTCCACTCGCGCGAGCAGTTTAGGCAGGTGCTCCAGCGAGCCACGCTTGAGAACTTCAGCGGCGAAAAAGGGAATGACGCCCACCATTGAGAGCGTCTGCAGGGGAATCCGATTGCCGTCGAAGTTGATGTGGTCGTAGTAGAACCCATCTGCTTCATGCCACAAGCCGCGACCGTCTCCATCGTTGATGGCCTCGCGGGTGCGCACGAACTGATCGAAAAACTCCACGGCAAGAGCGTCGTAGCTCGCAGCTCCGCTGCGGCTTAAGGGGATCGTCATCGAAAGCATGTTCAGCGAGAAGATGGCGAGCCACGCTGTTCCATCGGCCTGCTCCAGACGCCCGCCGACCGGAGGACGGGCGCCGCGGTCGAAGGCGCCGATATTGTCGAGCCCGAGAAAGCCGCCGCTCAGAAGAGCGGTGTCGCCCGGTGGCTGAAGCTTCTGCCACCAGCGGAAATTCTCCAAGAGTGCATCAAAGGCACCCGCCAGGAAGGTGATCGATTCAGGATCTGCCTGGTCCATCTGTTCGAACACGCGCAGGCAAGCCCACGCATGAACCGGCGGGTTCACATCCCCAAAGGCAAACTCGTACGCGGGCAACTGGCCTGATGCGTGCACGAAGCGATCGGTGAGGAACAACTTCAACTGATCGCGCGCGAAATCCGGATCGACCCGGGCAAAAGGAATCATGTGAAACGCGAGGTCCCACGCCGCGTACCAGGGGTATTCCCACTTGTCGGGGACAGAGATGAGATCGCGATTGTCGAGATGCGCCCAGTCCCAGTTACGCCCGGTGAGGCGTTTGGCGGGCGGCTGCGGTTGGGCAGGATCGCCCTTGAGCCATTCGGCGACATTGAAGTTGTAGAACTGCTTCGAGAAGAGAAGAGACGCGTAACCCTGGCGAAGGACGTTGCGTTCATCGGAGGTCGCCTTCTGAGGCAAGGTTGCTTCATAGAAGCGGTCCGCCTCGCCGGCGCGTGTCCGCAGAGTCTCTTCGACGTGCCGCAGGCCCAGGCGCGCCTGGACATCTGCCTCGGAAGCAAGCCGGAGCACCAGTGTCACGGACTCGCGCGGATTTAGGACCAGTCGATAAAGCGCGCCCGCTTTCGTGCCCTTGTTTGCGGGGTTGACCGCCTCGTGCCTGCCCTCCACCACGTGCGCGTGGAACGCGTCCTTCACGTAGGGACGCGCGCCTTGAGACCCGAAAAGACGCGCCATGTTCGTTTCGTTCTCGGTGAAGATCATCCGGGGCTCGACCCCATTCGAGGCCGCCCCCGCTTCCCACAGGTACTTGCCCATCTCCTCGTGTTCGAGGGCAACGCAGCGCCTCGCGCCGAGGTGCATCTGAGGTTTCGGGGCGTAGCCCGGCTCGTGATCGCGTCCCCATGACCACGTATTTCGAAACCAGAGCTGCGGGATAACGTGAAGGATGGCGTCCTCCCCAGACCGATTGGCGAGGGTGATCCTCATGGCAATGTCGGTGGGTGACGTCTTCGCGTACTCCGCGGTCACGTCGATGTAGCGGTGGCGATCGAAGACGCCCGAGTCTTCGATCTCGAACTCCGGCTGCCCGATGTCCCGCTCTCGGCCTTCGCGAAGGAGACGTTCATACGGGTACGCCCAGAGCGGATATTTGTAGAGCGACTTGAAATACGAGTGAGTCGGCGTGGAGTCGAGGTAGTAGTACAGCTCTTTGACGTCCTCGCCGTGATTGCCCTCGGGTGCTGCGAGTCCAAAAAGCCGTTCCTTTAGGATCGGGTCACGACCATTCCAAAGTGCTAGTCCGAAACACAGACGCGCTTCGCGGTCCGAAAATCCAAGGAGCCCGTCCTCGCCCCAGCGGTACGCGCGCGATCGCGCGTGATCGTGAGGAAAGTAGTCCCAACAGGCACCCTCTGCGGAGTAGTCCTCGCGAATCGTGCCCCAGTGGCGTTCAGCGAGATAAGGACCAAAAAGACGCCAGTCTTCACCGGCGGATGCCTCGCGATGCAAACGTTCATGCTCGGCAGTAATGGGAGTCGTCAAGAACTCCGATTCTAGGGGGTGGCGCGGCGAGAACGGTCGGCGGTCATCACGCGGATTTCTCGGGAGGGTCGTTCTTAAACAGACCCCGCTTGATCAAGGCGTCAAGACTCAAAGCACCCGGACCAAAGACGACCAGCCATGACATCAAAACTCCCAGCACGAAGGGAACCACGTCCGAAAGACCCGCTTCGCCGCTTCGAGTGAGGGCACTGACGAAGGTTTCCTGATCAGCCGTCATCAGAGCCACGACCATGGTCGACGACAGAAGCAGACCCACGATGCGGGTCAGGAGGCCGACGAGGATCAGCATGCCGCCGTAGTACTCAAGATGAGCGACGAAGGCGGCGTTGGCCGCGGGGAAGGGAATGCCGAGATCGGTAAAGAAGTTGACGGTGTTCTCAATGTTCTTGAGCTTGCCGCCGCCCGAGTCGATGAAGGCGTATCCGACAACGAGGCGGGTCAGGACTCCGGGCACGAAGTCCAGATAGCCAAGCAGCTTGAGCGCCTGGAGACGGCCTTTTTGAAGCATTTCGACGGGCGTCATGAAGTGTTCTCCTCTAACTGTGACCGTTCTGATGATGAGGCTGCCGGTTCGGTTACTGCTACGCTCCCAGTGGTGGTGACGGACGTTTCGGTCTTCCGTCTCTTGAGAGGCACGATAGGCGCTTTTCTCGCCGGATGTCGGGCCACGCACGGACCATAGTTGCGTCGGAGCACTTCAAAGTCCTTCTCGATGTCGCCCGTCGGGACCAGGACTTCGTCGAGGATCCCGGCTTCCTTCTTCGCATAATCGATGTACCCGAAGACCACCGGCACCTTTGCCTGCAGCGCAATGTAGTAGAAGCCCGTCTTCCAGCCGTCGGTCAGGTAGCGGGTGCCTTCGGGCGCGACCCCGATGGCGAACGTCTCGTGGCGATCGAACCAGGACACGGCCTGGCCGACGAAGCTTTGGTTCTTCGACCGGTCGAGCGGAATTCCTCCCATGCTGCGCAGAAACCAACCGAGGGGGCCCTTGAACAGGCTGTCTTTCCCGAAGAAAGAGAAACGCAGATGAAGCATCGCCGCCGCCAGGAGCAGGTAGAACCCGTCCCAGTTGGAGGTATGGGGAGCGGCCAGGATCACGAACTTCTGGAGCGTCGGGGTTCGGCCGACGCATTTCCAGCCGAGAAGGCTGAAGACGACCTGGCCCACCCACACCACGAAGGGCGCTGCCGTCCGAACCTCGGGGATTTCCTGGGTCACTCCCTGATTATTCTGCCGTACAGATCCCTAGCTTCAGAGAACTAATTTCGACGACTATAGTTCGACGGGCGGTCGCGAGGTCGTCCTGCTCATGCTCTCGCTCTACACCTTTTTCCTAGGGATTGGCTTTGCCTTCGCGGCGCCGTTCTTCCTTTGGCGCGGCCGGGGAACGAATCGCTATACCTCGAATTTCAAGGAGCGATTCGGCGCGCTTCCCGTTTATCTCAACGTCGACAACGACCGGTCCATCTGGATTCACGCGGTGTCGGTGGGTGAGGTGCTCGCGTCCCGCATTTTGGTGGAGCCGCTGAAGAAGCGCTTCCCCAAGCATCGGATCTTCCTTTCGACTTCAACGGTCGCGGGCAACGCGGTCGCGCGGCAGCGCGTTCACGGAATCGATGGCCTTTTCTACGCGCCTTTCGACTTTCCGTCGCCGGTACGCAAGGTTCTCGACACCCTGCAGCCGGACTTGCTGGTCATCGTGGAAACCGAACTCTGGCCGAACCTGATCAACGAGGCGAAAGCGCGCGGAACCAAGATCGCCATGGTCAATGGACGCATTTCGCCCCGCTCCTATCCCCGGTATCGACGCATCAGAAGCCTGCTGCGCAACACCCTTTCGCAGGTCGATTCGTTCCTGATGCAGGCCGAGCCGCACGCCGACCGCATCAAGGACCTGGGCGCGCCTTCAGACCGCGTTCATGTCACGGGAAACCTTAAGTTCGATGCGCTTGACCTGGGACGTCCCAAGGAGCGCCTGACCCGCATCATCCTTTCGAATCCACGGCGTCCGATCGTGGTGGCGGGCAGCACCGTTCCCGGTGAGGAGGAAATCATTCTCAAGGCCCTGCACCTCGCTCGCGAGCGCGTGCCCACCCTCGGCCTCGTCCTGGCACCGCGTCATCCCGATCGCTTTGCGGAGATTCCGGCTCTGGTCGAAGCCTCGGGTTTTCGTTGCGTCCGCCGCACTGACCTCGAGCCCGGCCAGTGGAAGGTCGGGGATGTCCTGCTTCTCGACACGCTTGGCGAACTCGCCTCGGTCTATCCCCTCGCGACGGTCGCCTTCGTCGGTGGATCTCTGGTGCCTCAAGGCGGCCACAATGTCCTTGAGGTTTCGGCCAGCGGAGTTCCCGTTCTCACCGGACCCAACGTTCAGAATTTCCAGGAAATCGCGAACGAGTTTCATCGCGAAGGCGCCCTGATCTTCGTGAAGGACGCGACAGAGCTGGCGCGCGAGATCGTTTCCTTTGTGACGGACAAGGCGCGGCGCGATGAAGTGGGCGGCAAAGGCCGCGCCCTCATTGAACCGAATCGCGGCGCGCTCGGCCGAACGGTGGACGGGTTATCCGCCTTGATTGAGCCCGGAGGCCGACTTTGAGCCATCCTGGAACCGTTGATTGAGGACCATTGGGAGGCGCGCTTTCCGTTCTGGCCCCGCTGGGGTGGTTGTTCGGATGGGGGGCCTCGGTCCGTCGTGAGGCATACGCGCGTGGGTTGTGTCGGCCCGCCCGTCTGTATTCACCGGTTATCAGCGTAGGCGGACTCGCCATGGGAGGGTCGATGAAGACTCCCGCGGTGATCGAGCTGGCGCGCGCCCTGTCGAGCCGCGGTCCGGCCGTGGGCGTCTTGGGGCATGGCTATCGCGGATCCGATCCGAAGCCCCGTATCGTCTCCGATGGCGAACGACCGCTTGCGGATCCGGAGGCTGTGGGTGACGAAGCGGTGCTCCTCGCTCATGAATTGCCGGGCTGCCCGGTGGTGGTGGGCCGCGACAAAGTGGCCGCGGGCCAGTTGCTCGAACAACGCTTCGGCAAGCGCATCATCATCGTCGACTCTGGTTTTCAGCACCTGCGCCTGTTCCGCGACATCGACATCGTGTGCGTCAGCGAGAAAGATCTCGGAGCCCGCGTGCTCCCCTCCGGAATGCTGAGAGAGACGCCGCGCGCGCTCCGGTCGGCGGCCATGATCTTTACCGACCGCGACTCGGACGGTCCCAAGGTCGCCAGACTGCGCGAGCAACGCCCTGACGACGTCT
>JBDSLN010000051.1:0-12230 GCA_039916365.1 Vicinamibacteria bacterium | reverse complement strand
CATCGCTGACGCGCGCTACGCTGGCCCGTGGCTCCGTGAAGAGAGCGTGCGGGTCGCCGAAAACATACGTATTCATAGAGTACGGGCCCTTCGAGCGTAGCACACGGCCCGAAGGACGAGGGATTCGCCGCCACGCGTTGAGTCCAGTAAATTATGGCTCCTCCAAACACAAGAGTAGTCTTGCCTACAGTGCGGGACCAACTCCTAAAAAGCAGCGAGGATCGCCTGTGGGATCTGATCGCCGAACGGGCCGAACCGAGTGTCGATCTGAAGGCGCTGGATCGCCGGATCTGGGATCTGTTCGGAGAGACCTGGGCCGTGATGTTCACCGACCTCTCGGGAGTTTCGAGGCAGGTGGAGAAGTTCGGCATCCTCCACTTCCTCCAGATCATCCATGAGCACAAGAAACTCCTCTCGCCCACCATCCAGAAGTACGACGGCATTCTGATAAAGGTGGAAGCCGACTCGCTGCTCGTCATTTTCCGGCGGACCGAATCAGCAGTGCGGTGCGCGGTGGAGATGCAGAAGGCGTTAGAGGTGTTCAATCAAGGGCGCCGACCGGAGACGGAGGTCCTGCTCTGTGTTGGGATCGGCTACGGCGACATGCTCCGCATTGGGGATCTCGACATTTTCGGGCGCGAGGTCAATGCCGCGAGCAAGCTCGGCGAGGACACGGCGAAGTCCGGCGAGATCCTGCTTACCAAGGCTGCGGTCGAATCCGCCGGAGAACTGAGCGGCCTAAAGATGGAGCGGATCGATGCGTCCGTCGGCGGTTCGGCCGAAAACTACCGCGTTTTGTACAGCTAAGTCTCGCCGACGACCCAGCACCTCCGCGTCAGGCCCGACGAGCCACGGCGCGCACAGCAAGAATGGCTACTGCCAGCTGATGTGGGGTCTCGACAACGGCATCCGGCTCAGCGCTGCGGGCGCCTTCGACGTCATAGCCCCAGAGAACCGCGACGCTTGCCGCGCCGGCATTGCGCGCAGTCTGGATGTCGATGGCGGAGTCCCCCACCATCGCGACGCGGTCGATGGGAACACCCGCGTCCGCCGCGATCTTCAACAGACCTTCGGGATCGGGCTTCTTCGTCTTCAGATCGTCGCCGCCAATCACGGTGAGGAAGCGGTCCGATAAGCCGAGATCGTTGATGATCATCCGACTCATACCTCCCGGTTTGTTGGTGAGCACCGCGAGTCGGACGGACGCTCCCAGGTCAGTCAACGCTTCATCCATTCCGGGATACAACCGGGTAGTTTGAGTCAGACGGCTGCGATAAATCTCGATGAAGCGATCAAAGACGCGCTGGACATCGTCATGGGATTGTCCGGCTGCGGCCACGCAGCGTTCGATGAGATGGCGCGCTCCGCTGCCGACGAAGCTGCGGATGATGCCCAGCGGCAATCTAGCCTCGTCTGCGTAGGCTTCCGCGAGCGACTGATTCGCGGAAGAAGCGATGTCGCCGATCGAGTCGATCAGGGTTCCATCCAGATCGAAGACAATCAGTTCGGGAGCGTTTTGTCCGCGGCCGGTCACTTGGTCGCGCACTTCTGCTTGCACGCATCACCCGCGAGATACCCGAGGGCGCACATCTCCTCGATCCGTGCGCAGTCCTTGTCGATGCCCTGCACGGCCCGGCCAGACGGCTGATCGAGATAGATAACGACACCGGCTCTTGACGCGCCTGGCTTGAACAATCCTTCCAGGCTGTCCGCATCAAGGCCAGGCAGAGCAAACGGGAGCGCGCTTGGGTGCCAGCCCTTTTCTCCGACAAACACGTCGGCCGCTCCCAGGTCACGCGCGCCCATCTTTCCGCGGATCGAAATAGGCACGCCGATTGGCCTCACGCGGAAGAACACATCACGCGGGCTGCCCGGCTTCGGCGACAACGTGATCTCAAGGAGCTTGCCGTCATTCTTGATCTCCGCTTTTTCGCGGATCCCAAGCCCGCCGGTTTCCACACCTTCGATCCAGCCTGGCGTCTCCAGGAGCAACGTCTGAGGTTGAGCGGTCAACGCGCGAACCGCGTAGCGGTACGGAGTGACCTGCATGGTCGCTTCGACCGCCGACCGCAGACGCCTCAAACCCTCGGGCTTCTGGTCGATGAGGTTGTGCTCCTCCCTCGGATCTTTGTTCAGGTCGAAGAAAAGCTCGTCGGTCTGAGGCTCAAAGCGGCGGATGTATTTCGATGCACCTGTACGAATTCCGGATGAGACGAAACCGCGGTGGGAAATCTCTGAAACGATCTTCTGTTCCGGCGCCTTTGCGAAAGCCACGCCCTGCAGCGGCCGGCCAATGATCGCCGGCGGGTCCGGCACGGGCATGTCCAGCGCTTCGAGGATGGTCGGGAGCACGTCGGAGAGCGCCACTTGCTGCGTGACTCTCGATGCCTTGCCCCGACCGCCCGCGAACTTCACCACCAGCGGAACATGAATCAATTCATCGAAGACGGAGCGGCCGTGCAGCCAGCCGCCGTGATCCTGGAACTCCTCGCCATGATCGCCAAGGAAGAAAATCAAGGCATCGTCATAGGCGCCGCGCTTCTTCAACCCATCGATGAAGCGGCCGAATTGCTGATCGCCATAGGCAATGTCCCCGTCGTACTGGGCGATTAGCCGGTCGCGATCCTGCGGCTCGTGGAAGTCGGAGCGCGGATCCGTTCCTGGATGGCCCGGCGCAGGGTTCGGCATGAACATCGTGTCGAACGGAGCGGGCGGTGAGTACGGGACATGCGGGTCCATCGTGTGGACATAGAGAAACGTGGCAAGGCCCCTTCGGGTGTCGATGAAGTTCAGCGCGCGATCGACGACCATCCTCGTGTCGACCATCTTGGAGCGACGGCCATCGTCGCCATGAAGTCCCTCGAAGACATCGAAGCCCTGCTGGAAGTTGGAGTCGGCCGCGTAGATGACGGAGTTGGCGATCACGGCGCCCGTCGCGAAGCCTTTCGAGTCGAGCATCTCCGCCAGGGTGACCTGACCCGAATCAAGGGGGTCCCGCAATTGAACCGCGCGATGACGCGAAGGCAAGCGTGATGTCATCAACGACGCGACGGAGGGCTTGGTCCAGGAGGCGTGGGAGATCGCATGCTCGAAGACCACAGCGTCTGTGGCAAACTTCCCGAGTTCCGGCGTCGTCTTGCGGTCGTAGCCGTAGGGTGTCGTGTGATCCGCCCGCAGCGTGTCCACGAGATAGACGATGACCAGCGGGTTCTTCTTCACCGAAAACTTCGGATCGACCATGATGGCGGGCGCTCCCCAGTAAGCCCGGAACAGGTCGCCGTCCTTTTCGAATGCCCGAGTTTCGAGCACAAGTTCTCGATTCTTGCCGGCGAACTTGGACAGGTCCGCCTGCAGGTTCACGAAGAAGCGATCCTCCGGCTTGGAGATCGGATCGACCACGCGGGAGAGAACCGTCTGGCTCTTGCCGTTCTCCATCACGCTGATCACGAACTCCACGGCGCCCTTTTGCTGACGATCGTCGGGAATGCCGGCCGCAACGTTCAGGATTCCGCCGCGCGGGATGTCGGTCTTGAGCACGATCTTTGAGGGCGGAGAGGCGGGGAGAACGCGCAGCCCGACGTCGTCGATGTGAATCATGCGACCCTGGACGTCGGCGACGAAGGCCTTGCCCTCGTCGACCACCTTGCCGTCGACGAGCCTGGCCCCGTAAATGCTCAGGTCTACGCCTTCTTCCTTGCCACCGCATCCGATCGCGAACATTGTGGCAACCGTGAGAGCCAGCCGTCCGAAGAACCGCTGCTTCATGACAGCAGAAACTCTCCAATGATCCGGGCCACGTCGGCGGGCAGTTCTTCCTGGGGCATGTGGCCGGTTTCCAGCATCACCTTTCGCGCGCCCTTGATCGACGCAACGAAGCGATCCGCGTGCGCTTCGGGAAGCCAGGGATCGAATCGTCCCCAGATGATCAGCGTCCTGGCCTGAATCTTCGGCATGTCGGAGGTGAAGTTCTCATCGAGACGGGAAGCCAGAAGAGAACGGGCGGAGTCGAGCGCGCCCGGCCGAAGGATCGGCGCGAGGTATTCGTTGATGCGTTCGTCGGTGACCCTTGTGTCGTCGTGAATGAGATGTCGCAACGTCGCGTTCGTCAGCATCCTGCGTACCGGCAGATTCTCCGCGGCCAACCCCGCGGCCCGTGATCCGAGGAGCTTCACGGCAAAGGGTCGATCTCCCTGCCCAAGGTTGAAGCCCGCGGAATCGAGTACGGCCACGCGATCGACATGATCGGCTTCGCGAGCGGCCATGAGGAGCGAGATCGCTCCGCCCATGCTGTTGCCGACGAAATGCGCTTTCTGAATGTCGAGCGCCTTCATGACGCCGAGAACGGCGGGGATGTAGTCGGCGAAGGCCAAATCGGCCGGTTGTGTGGACTCACCAAATCCCGGAAGGTCGAACGCAACGACGTCGAATTTCTCTGCGAGCAGATTGATGACGTCCGACCAGGTGTAGATCGACGAAGCGAGCCCATGGATCAGGATGACGGTCGGGCCGGCCCCTTTGCGGACATAGCGGATGTCGAAGCGTCCGACATGGAGCGTGTGCGCCTGGAGATTGGCGCGAACCAACCACTTCCCCGTGGGAGCGGCCTTCTCGCGACCAAACGCCACCAGGAAGACAACAATGAGACCCGCGACGGCGGTGGACCGGCGAAGGAACTTGCCCAAGGGGATCAGGACTCGATCAGGCGTACGATCTCCGGAAGGGCCGTGCGGGCGGCGTCCCGACCCGCCTCGAAGAACGAAGGAATTTTGCGCGGCTGCATCCAGCCTGAGTCGCCCATGGCCGGCGCGATCACGAGGTCGGCGCCCGAAAGCTCGACGCGCGTGCGTGAGCGAAGCAGGGTGAGACCTGCGCGCAATGCGATCGCGACGAACGATTCTGCTGCGGGCCAGCGGGTGCCGCCGTTGACGTCCACCGCGATCACGATCCCCTCATCACCCGCCAACTCGCGCGCGAGCTTCACGGGAACGACGTCGGTGACGCCGCCGTCGTAGAGCCTGCGGCCTTCATGGATAAAGGGAGGAAAGATGCCAGGGAAGCTGCACGACGCGCGAACCGCATCACGGACGTTTCCGGACTTGAAGACCACGCCCTCCCCGGAATCCATGTCGGTGGCGAGAACCGCGAGAGGCGCCGACAGGTCCTCGAACTTCTCCTTGGGCAGAAACTCATCAATCAGGATTCCAAGCTTGGTGCCCGAAAGAAGGCCACCGCCCCAGCCACGCACCCAGAACCAGGGATGGAGCTGCGACGCTTCCTGAACGAGAGCCTCCACGCTGGCCCCGCCGAGGTAGGCGCCGGCAACCAGCGCACCGCCCGACACCCCCGCATACCCCGTCGGTGTCACGCCATTCGCGACCAGCACCTGGATGACGCCTGCGTGCGAGGCGGCGTGTGCTCCACCGCCGGACAGAGCGAGCACCAGCGGCCGCTTGGCCGGAGGCATTACGCGAGGATCTCCTGGAGCGACTCAACCTCGAAGCCTTCGGTGCGCAAAGCGCGCACGGCGTCCACCGTGGCGGCCGCAGCCGTCAAAGTGGTGAGGGCAAGAATTCCTTGCTGCGTCGCCTGCTTACGGATGGCGCCGTCGTCGACGAAAGACTTCCGGCCGAGGGGCGTGTTGATCACGAGTTGAATCTGACCACCACGGATCAGATCGACACAATCGGGTTTGCCTTCGCCCACCTTGTCGACCCTCTGCGCGGGCACACCGCCCTTCTCGAGGAAGGCGGCCGTTCCGCTGGTGGCGAGGATTTTGAAGCCGCTGAGGTGAAGGAAGCGCGCCATCTCCAGCACTTCCGCCTTGTCGCGATCGTGGACGGAGATGAACACCGAACCGGTCGTGGGAATCGACGTCCCGGCCGCGGCCTGGGCCTTCGCAAACGCGACGCCTACGCCCCGCGCGATGCCCATGACTTCGCCCGTCGACTTCATTTCGGGCCCGAGAAGGATGTCGCTGCCCTGGAACTTCACGAAGGGCAGCACCGATTCCTTCACGAAGACGCGACGCACTTCTAGATCGGCGATGAGGCCGAGTTGTTCGAGCGTACGGCCGGCCGCAATCTTCGCCGCGACTTTCGCCATGGGTACGCCCGTGGCCTTGCTGATGAACGGAGTGGTGCGCGACGCGCGCGGATTCACTTCGATGACGTAGACCTTGTCGTCCTTGATGGCGTACTGGACGTTCATCAGACCGCGGACGTTGAGCGCCAGTCCAAGACGGCGCGTGTAGTCCCGAATAGTGGTGATGTGTTCGGCCTTGACCTTGTAGGTCGGCAGAACCATCGCCGAGTCGCCGCTATGAATGCCGGCCTCTTCAATGTGTTCAAGGATGCCGCCGATGATGACCCGTTCGCCATCGCCCAGCGCATCGACGTCAACTTCGAACGCATCTTCAAGGAACCGATCAACGAGGATCGGATGATCAGGCGAGGCCTTGACCGCTTCGCGGGCATAGGCCTCGAGGTCGTCAGCCGAGTAGACGATTGCCATGGCGCGGCCGCCGAGGACATACGAAGGCCGAACCAGCACGGGGTAACCGATGCGACGAGCGACTTCGGCAGCTTCGGGAATCGAAGAAGCGGTGCCGCTTTCCGGCTGCGGAATGTTCAGCTCGTCCAGCAGCTTCGCGAAGCGCTTGCGATCCTCCGCAAGGTCGATCATGTCGGGCGTGGTGCCCCAGATGGGAACGCCCGCCTTGAACAACGGCAGCGCCAGCTTCAGCGGCGTCTGGCCGCCGAACTGGATCACCACGCCGTCTGGTTTCTCGCGCTCGACGATGTTCATGACGTCTTCGAAGGTCAGCGGCTCGAAGTAGAGACGATCGGACGTGTCGTAGTCAGTCGAAACGGTTTCGGGATTGCAGTTGACCATCAGGGTCTCGCACCCTTCTTCCTGGAACGCGAAGCTCGCGTGGCAGCAGCAATAGTCGAACTCGATGCCCTGGCCAATGCGGTTCGGGCCGCTGCCGAGGATCATGACCTTGCGCTTGGTGGTGGGATCGGCTTCGCACTCCGTCTCGTACGTCGAGTACATGTAAGGCGTGTGCGATTCGAACTCGGCGGCGCAGGTGTCGACGCGCTTGTAGACGGGCACGATGCCGGCCGCCTTACGCGCAGTGCGAACCTGAGCCTCGGTCTTGCCGACCAGATCGCCGAGCCGCGCATCGGAGAAACCAAGCTGTTTCGTCTGAAACCAGGCCTTCGGCGTGGAAGGCAGGCCCTCGCGCACGATCGCCCGCTCCGCGTCCACGATCTGCTGAAGCTGATCGAGGAACCACGGATCGATTGCGGTGACCGCGTAGATGTTCGCGATGCTGCGTCCCTGGTCGAACGCAGCGCGGACGTGGAAGAGGCGGTCGGGGCTCGGTCGCGCCATCTCGGCGTCAAGCGCGTCGCCAGTCAATCCGGAGTCGCTGATGCCTTTGAGGAAGAAGCCGTTCGCGCCAATCTCCAGACCACGCAGGCCTTTCTGGAACGCTTCCTTGAAGGTGCCGCCGATGGCCATCACTTCTCCGACCGACTTCATCTGGGTGCCGAGGGTGGATGAAGCGCCCGGGAACTTCTCGAACGCGAAACGCGGAATCTTGACGACGACGTAGTCGATGGTCGGCTCGAAGGACGCCGGCGTCACCTTGGTGATGTCGTTGGTGATCTCGTCGAGCGTGTAGCCGATGGCAAGCAGGGCCGCGATCTTCGCGATCGGAAACCCGGTCGCCTTGGAGGCAAGCGCTGAAGACCGTGACACGCGCGGATTCATCTCGATGACGATGAGGCGGCCGTCCTTCGGATTCGTGGCGAACTGAATGTTCGATCCGCCAGTCTCGACGCCGACTTCGCGGATGATGTCGCGCGCAGCGTTGCGCATGCGCTGATACTCGGGATCGGACAACGTCTGCGCGGGTGCTACGGTGATCGAGTCGCCAGTGTGGACGCCCATCGGATCGAAATTCTCGATCGAGCAGATCACGACAAAGTTGTCGGCCTGGTCGCGCATAACCTCGAGTTCGTATTCCTTCCAGCCGAGGATCGACTCTTCGATCAGGACCTCGTGGACGGGCGACATCATGAGACCGCGGGTGACGATGTCCTCGAACTCGGCTTCCGTGCGGGCGATGCCGCCGCCCGAACCACCCATCGTGAATGATGGACGGATGATCGCGGGCATGCCCGTGACCTTGACCGCGGCCTTGGCCTCTTCCATCGACTTCACGACCGCGCTGCGCGGAACGTCCAGGCCGATGCGCGCCATCGCTTCCTTGAAGAGCTGACGGTCTTCGCCCACTTCAACGGCTCGACGGGACGCGCCGATCAGTCGAATGCCGAGACGTTCCAGCGTGCCGCGCTTGGCGAGAGCGATCGCGAGATTCAGTGCCGTCTGTCCGCCCACGGTAGGAAGAATGGCGTCGGGCCTTTCCTTCTCCAGGATCTTCTCGACGAACTCCGGAGTCAGCGGCTCGATGTACGTCGCATCAGCGTACTCGGGGTCCGTCATGATGGTCGCGGGGTTCGAGTTGACCAGGATGACCCGGATGCCTTCGCGCTTCAGGACCTTGATCGCCTGGGTGCCGGAGTAGTCAAACTCGCAGGCCTGTCCGATGACGATGGGGCCGGAGCCAATGACGAGGACCGACTTGATGCTCTGATCTCTCACGCCTTGAGGCCTTCCTGCTGCTTTTCCATCATTCGCACGAACCCGGCGAACAGATGCCGCGAATCATGCGGACCAGGACTCGACTCAGGGTGGTACTGAACGGAGATCACCGGAAGCTCGGTGTGGCGGAAGCCTTCGACGGTGCCGTCGTTGAGATTCACATGGGTCATCGCAAACTCTTTCTTCTCGAAGACCGAGTTGTCGAGCGCGAAACCGTGGTTCTGGGACGTGATCTCGACCTTGCCCGTTTCGAGATCCTTCACTGGATGGTTGGCGCCGCGATGGCCAAACTTCAGCTTGTAGGTCTTGCCGCCGCAGGCAAGTCCGAGGATCTGGTGGCCGAGGCAGATGCCAAACGTCGGCGTGCCCGAATCGATAATCCCCTTGGCCGATTCGATGGCGTAAGTGCACGCATCGGGATCCCCCGGACCGTTGGAGAGAAAGATGCCATCGGGTTTCATGGCCAGCGTTTCGGCTGCGCTGGTCGAAGCCGGAACGACGCGGACGTCGCAGCCGGAGCCGGCCAGCAACTCAAGGATATTGCGCTTGATGCCGAAGTCGTAGGCGACCACCTTGAAGCGGGGCTGGATGACCGTCGATGCGGCCTGGAAGTCGTAGGCGATAGGAGTGGTGACTTCCTTCGCGAGATCGAGGCCGTTCATGTCGCGCGCGTTGCGTGCGCGAGCCACCAGAGCAGGAAGATCGCCCACCGCATTGGAAATCACTCCGCGCTTGGCGCCGTGGGTGCGGATGTGGCGGGTCAGCGCGCGGGTATCGACCCCCGCTATTCCGACGATCCCCTGCTGGTCGAGCCATCCTTCGAGCGAACCTTCGGAGCGGTAGCTCGAATCGATGGACGCGATCTCGCGCACGATGAAGCCTTCGACCTGGGCGCGCTTCGATTCCATGTCGTCGAAGCAGACGCCGTAGTTGCCGATGTGGGGGTAGGTCATCACAACCATCTGGCCCGCGTAGGACGGATCCGTGAGAATTTCCTGATAGCCCGCGAGGGACGTATTGAAGACCACTTCGCCGGTCGCATCGGCGGCATGGCCGAAGCTCACGCCGTGAAACGATGCGCCGTCCTCAAGCACGAGCGCGGCAGGACGCCGCATCGCCGCCGCAGGGCGATTCCCGATGTCCGGAGCGCTCACCGAACGCGGCCCGTTTTGGCGATGGGCCAGACACAGAAGGACGCCTTGCCGTAGATGTACTTCTCGGGCACCGGGCCAAACGCACGGCTGTCCTGGCTGCTCGAACGGTGATCGCCCATCATGAAGTAGTGACCCCGTTCCACGGTGGTCTCCGGCAGGTCGTAGCGGTCGCGGTATTCGGCCAAAAGATACGGCTCCTCAATGCTCGTTCCGTTCACGTACACCGATCCCGCGCGGATCTCGACCCGATCTCCGGGCAATCCGATCACACGCTTGATGTACGAAACCGACGGGTCGCGCGGATAGTAAAACACCACCACGTCTCCTCTCTCGATCCCGTGGAAACGATAGATGAATTTGTTGACCAGGATGCGCTCGTTGTCTTCGATGCGGGGCTGCATCGACGCCCCCTGAACCCGCACGGGCTGGGCCACAAAGGTCACGATAAAAAAGCAGAAGAGCACCGTGATCGAGACATCGTGAAGCAGATCCCACGCGGCGGAGAGAAGGTGGCGCTTCGGAACGGGTACGGCAGCAGGAGGGGCCGACCACGACGGAATCGATTCGGGAGAGATCTCGACCACGAGCGGTGTCTCGGGGACCTCCGGGTCGACCTGCAGGTCGTTCGACTCGCTCACGGATTGCGCTCGATCACGCGTGTGCCGGCGAGGCGGTCGTGCAGCGTGTCGCCATCCACCAGGATCAACATGAACCCAAGGCCGAAGGTGGCGAGCGAAATCGAGAAACCCACGAAGCGCGCAATCGCTTGTCGCAGACCAAAGGGCGTGGTTTCTTCCTTCATCGCGATGGTGAGCCCGAGGAGTTCCTTGCCCGGCGTGGCACCCCGCGCCACCCAGAACCCGACGAAGTAGGCGGGAAAGGAAAGCAAGGGAAGGACCATCAGGTACGCGGCAAGTGAATTCCCCCTATCGAATCTCAAGTAGGCCCAAAGAGGCGGCAACGAAAACAGCGAGAAAATCGCGGCGGCGGCAAGAAGATCAACCAGGGAGGCGAGGAGCCGCTTCTCCGCGGTGGCCGGCGCGACATCCATCTCGACGCCATTTTCGGGAACCGGATCGGGTCGCTCGATCCGCTGGTCGCCGAGGCTGCCGTGGCCTGAACGCGCGGTCAGAGAATCTCCGCAGGCGTTACAAAACTTTGCCGGCCCGACCACGCGCGCATTGCACGAGGCGCACCGGGTGACCGCCTCCTGAGCTTCAATGGTCGCGCCGCAATTTCGGCAGAAGACGTCGCCGGCCTGGAAAGCATGATCACATGCGGGACAGCGCATCTTTTGCGACGAGGGATGTTGAATGACCTTCGCCAGATTGCCCTCGACCGGAGCTTCCGCCTCGCGGAACAGCAGACGCGAGGCGCCCAGCCAAAGAATGTCGCCATCCTCCAGTTTCCGTTCCGACACGCGGTTGCCATTGAGCAGGGAACCGTTCGAGGATTCGCAGTCGTGGAAAAGGAACTCGCGACCGTCGTAGACGATACGCGCGTGACGGCGCGAAACCAGCGCGTCCGGAATTACGACATCGTTGTTCGGGTCTCTCCCAATCGACAATCCTGCCATGGGAAGGTCAATTTCCTTCCGAGAGGGCATCTGCGGATTGAGAATGAGTTTCGCCAACGACTATTTCTCCCCGTTAATGTTTTCACGGGGCTGGAACGTGTACTTGCGAAGCAGCCGCACCGGCACGGTCTTGCCCGCCTTCTGTCCCGGTTCGTAGCGCCACTTCTTCACGGTCTCGATCACGAAAGCATCGATCTCCTTGGAGGCCGACACCACAATTTTAGGTTCATCGACCACACCGTCGGGAGTGACGATCCAGGACAGTGTGACCGACATGACGTGGTCGACCATCGGCTTCGGAATCCCTTGCGAGAAGAGAAACGGCGACTTGTCGACATAGGCTTCGGGATAGACGGGAAGGTTGTTCCACTCCTCGGCTACGGGCACCGCGCTGTTTTGAGCCCGGCCCCAGAAGAGAACCACCAGCGTCGCCGCGAGGATCGTCATCAGGACAATGACCGCGAGCAGGATCTTGGGAACTATGGACGGCCGAGCGACCACCGGGCGCGCAGGCATGGGGGGTGCCAGCGAAGCCGGCAAAGGCCGGGCCACCGTTCGGGTCGGAGGAGCAGGAGGAGGAGCGGATTTCTGCGACATTCCTGTCTGCAGCCTGGCCGCCGAGCGGTCTCGAAGTTTCGCGGCCGAGACTTTCTCCGCGTCCGTCATGATGATCGTCTTGTCCGCCGCCTTCGGAACACTTTCGGCGTTGCTCTCGGTGCGACTCAGGTCGGTTATGGGTCGCGGCGTCAGTGGCGGCGTCGGGGTGGGAGACCGGACGCCCGTGGCCGCAGATTCGTTCGACAGCTTCGGCATTTCGCGCGTGGGAGGCA
>JBDSLN010000050.1:0-11170 GCA_039916365.1 Vicinamibacteria bacterium | reverse complement strand
ACGCTAAGAAGATGGGCCCTGCGGGCAAGCTGGTCACCCACGAGTTCATCAACTGGCGACTGTCCCAGACCTATTACTTCGACATCAGCCAGAACCAGAACCAGTTCGATCCCACGTACTACTCGGCGATCTTTAACAGCGGACCGGGAGGCGCCCCCTCGCACAAGTCCCCTCTTCAGTCGAACCTGTCCGTGCGGCCTACCCTGTCGTCCACGGTGAGCTTCGCGACCGAGTACAACCCGAACTTCAAGCAGATCTCCAGCCTGTCCCTGAGCGCGCGCGTCAACAATTCGCGCATAGCGGTGCAGGGCGGATGGAGCAAGAACGTGAACCTCGCGGCCGCCGCGGCCGATCGTACAGTGGCGTTCGATACGGTGCGCGCGAGCGGCAAGGTCGCTCTCTGGCCTGAGCGCCTGACCGTCGAGGGCTCCTTGACCTACGACCGCGTCCGAAAACTCATGCTGCAGTCCACCACGCGCGTTCGCTACGGCATTCAGTGTTGCGGCTTCGCGGTGGAGCGCATCAACTACAACACCCGCTACCGCACCGAAACCAAAACGACGTTTCAGATCGAGCTCGCGGGCATCGGAGCGGCGGGCAATATTCTGGGCGACAATCCAAACAGTCAGACCAATGCTGGCCGCAGGTAGCCGCAAGCGGATCCTGGTCACGGGTGCCGCGGGTTTCGTGGCGTCGCATCTCGGGGAAGTCTGCGCCGAGCGAACCGACCTCGATCTCGTGGGCCTTCAGCGGCCGACCAGCGTCACCCGCGAACTTCCCCCGGGTTTCTCGGGCGGCGTCGAGGCCGATCTACTCGATCAGGAAGGCTTGAACCGCGCCATTGCCGAGGCGGCCCCGGACGCCATCATTCACCTCGCCGGGCAGAGCAGCGTGCATGAGTCGTATCGGAATCCCGGCGGGACGTTGCTCGCGAACGTGCTCGGCACGCAACACCTGCTCTTCGCCTCGGAGAAGGCGGGGGTAGGACGCATTTTGGTCATCGGATCGGCCGACGAGTACGGCGATGTGCGGCCCGAAGACGTTCCGCTGAGGGAACACCGCGCTCTGGCCCCCTTGTCTCCTTACGCGGTGAGCCGCGTGGCTCAGGGTGCTTTGTGCGCGGAGTTCTCGCGCCGTGACACCGTGCAGATCGTCCGCACTCGCACCTTCCCCCACACCGGCAAACGTCGGGGCGCGGTGTTCGCGGAGAGTTCGTTCGCGCGGCAGATCGCGGAAATCGAGCTCGATCGGGCGGCGCCGGTTATTCAGGTCGGCAACCTCGAAGCGATCCGCGACTTCAGCGACGTCCGCGAAGTGATCCATGCGTACCTCCTGCTTCTCGATCGAGGCGTCAGCGGCGAGGTCTACAACGTCTGCTCCGGCAAGGGCATCGCGATGCGGGAGATCCTGAACGCCCTGGTCGCTCTCTCGTCCGTGAAGGTTGACGTGGAAGTCGACCCTTCGCGGTTGCGCCCCTCGGATCTTCCGGTCCTGATTGGCGATCCTTCAAAGTTGCGCGCAGCCATCGGCTTTTCGCCATCGGGAAAACTCGACGTCCCCGTAAGGGAACTGCTGGACGAGTGGAGGGGGGCGGTGAAGCGCGGCCAGAAGATGGAGCCGCGACACGCGTGAGAGTTCTCGTCACGGGAGGCGCCGGTTTCCTCGGCAAGAAGGTCGTCTCCGCGTTACTCGCTCATGGGCATCTGCCCGTGCTGCTGGTGCGCGGCGGACGTCGGCCCGGCCTGCCGGAAAACGTGGAGGTGATTCCGGGAGACGTTCGCGACGCAGAGACGTTCAAGTCCGCCGCGACCGGATGCGACGCCATCCTGCATGCGGCGGCGATGGTCAAGATCTGGAGTCCGCGCATCGCTGAGTTCGATGAAATCAATGTGGGCGGCATCCACAACGCCATCGCCGCAGCGAAGGCCCACAACATCCGCCTCGTCTACACGTCGTCGTTCATGGCGGTAGGGCCCACGCCGGAAATGCCCGTCGACGAGTCTCAGATTCATCCCGGCGGCTATCGAAACGACTACGAACGCACGAAGGCGCTGGCCGATGAAATCGCGCGACGTTTCGCGGGCGAAGGCGGAGACATCGTGATGCTGTACCCCGGCGTCGTCTACGGTCCCGGCGAACTCACCGACGGCAACATCATCGCCAAGATGCTGGCCGATCGGATGAACGGACGCCTTCCCGGCATCGTCGGTCCGGGTGATCGTCACTGGAGCTACGCCTTTGTCGACGATGTCGCGGAGGGCCATGTCGCAGCACTCGAACGCGGACGGAAGGGCGAGCGCTACTTTCTCGCGGGCGACAACGCGACGCTCACCGAGGTCTTCGCGGCCGCATCGAAACGTGCGGGGCGCAATCTCGCTCCACGCAATCTCCCCTACGGCCTTTCGCGTGTCGTCGGTCGCGCGATGTGGTTGTGGGCCGACATCACCGGGAAGATGCCCGACCTCACCCATCAGGCCGTCGGCATCTTCGAGAACAACTGGGCCTATCGAAGCGACAAGGCAGTCAGGGAACTGGGTTACTGCGTGCGACCTCTTCAGGAAGGGATCGGCGCCACCGTGGACTGGCTGATTGAGGAAGGCCACGCCGCGTGAGCAAGAAGTCGAAAGCGACCGCGCGCGATCGTGCCCGGCCGACGCCCGTCATCACCGCGGTGCCCGCGGGTGAGATGAAACGGAAGCTGGTGCACATAGGAGTCGGCGGATTTGCCCTCTTGCTCAGATTCCTCACGCCTCTTCAGGCCGCGCTGCTGGCGGTCACGGCGGTCATCTTCAACTGGCAGATCCTTCCGCGCATCGGCGGCAAATCGATGTGGCGCTCTGGGGAGCTGGCTCAGGGAAGGGCCCTCGGCATCCTGATGTACCCGCTGTCGGTGCTCGGTCTGGTGCTCGCCTTCCACGATCAGCTCTGGATGGCCGCAGCGATCTGGGGTCTGCTGGCGCTGGGCGACGGCATGGCGTCGATCATCGGTCAGGCGCTTCGTGGACCGACGCTCCCTTGGAACGACTCGAAGGGCTGGCTGGGCCTGATCGCGTTCGTTCTCTTCGGAACACTTGGATCCTTTGGTCTTGCGATGTGGACCCAGCCTGAACTCGATCCCGCCCGCACCTTCGTCATCATGCTGGTGCTCGCCGTGTTGACATCGCTGGTCGAGTCGATGGACACCACCCTCGACGACAATCTCACCGTGCCTGCGGCCGCCGCGGTCATCCTTCCGCTTTTGGTCGGGCTCGAAGGGGTCGGGGCCAATGCGACCGGGCTCGAAATGCGGCTCGCTCAGGGTCTCATCGTCAACACCCTGTTCGCTTTTATGGCGATGAGATCGAAGTCCATCGATCGGCTCGGCGCATTCTCGGCGGTGTCGATTGGCACCGCGATCACCGCAGGCTTTGGCCTCCAGGGCTTCGCGCTGATGGCTGGATTTTTTCTGATCGGCTCAACGGTGACCAAGCTCGGCTATGCCCGAAAGGCCGCGCTCGGCATCGCGCAGGAGAAGGGCGGTGCGCGCGGCTGGCGCAATGCCTTCGCGAATGGAGGCATCCCCGCGCTGCTCGCGATCTTCGGCTTGCTCTCCTCCGGTCCCATCCGTTTCGCCTATCTCCTCGCGTACGCCGCCGCGGTCGCGACCGCCGCCGCCGATACCTGCTCCTCCGAGATCGGCAAGGCCTACGGGAAACGCACCTTCCTGATCACCACGCTGCGGCCGGTTCCCGCGGGCACAGAAGGGGCCGTGAGCGTTGAAGGCACGCTTGGTGGTTTGTTCGGCGCTCTCTTCATCGCGTCGCTCGGTGTTTTGACCGGGCTCTTCGGCGCTGACGGTGCCTTGATCGTGACGCTCGCGGGCTTCCTCGGCGCGCTCGCCGAAAGTGTCATCGGCACGGTGGCCGAGAAGCGCGGCTGGCTCGACAATCACGCGCTCAACGCGCTGAACACCGTGATCGGCGCTGCGCTGGCCACCTGGATCAGCTGGCTCGTCCGTTAAAGTTCCGTCGTCGCGACAGAAATCAAAATCGTGAAGACACTCAAGCTCTACTCCGAACTGGCCCGGCCCTTTACCCTGCTTCCGCCAGCACTCGGCGTGATTTCGGGTGCGATCAGCGCCTGGGGCGCGCATCACACCAAGGTTCCCGTGACCTGGGCGCTTGTGTATCCGATTGTTCTGGGAACGGCGATGGCGGCGGTTCTGAACGCGGCGAACAACGCGATCAATCAGATCTACGATCTGGATATCGATCGCGTGAACAAGCCGTCGCGTCCTCTGCCTTCCGGGCGCATGTCGATGAACCAAGCGTGGACGTTCACCATCATCGCCTTCGTTCTGGCCAACGTCCTGGCTTTCCTGGTGACACCGGTGGGCGTGCACGAGTGCTTCTGGATCGTCCTGTTCACCACCTTCATGTGCTGGATCTACTCGGCACCTCCACTATGGACGAAGCGGCGCGGCATCTGGGCCAACATCACCATTGCCATCCCGCGCGGCGTGCTGCTCAAGGTCGCCGGCTGGTCCACCGTGAAGACGGTGATGGACGCGGAGCCCTGGTACATCGGCACGGTGTTCGGCCTCTTCCTGCTGGGAGCCGCCTCCACCAAGGACTTTGCCGACATCGAGGGCGATCGAGCCGGCGGCTGCCACACGCTTCCCATCGACTTCGGGGTGAAGAAGGCGACGTGGATCATGGCGCCGTTCTTCGTGCTGCCCTTCGTGCTGATTCCGATCGGCGTCTACGCCGGCATTCTCACCGGCAATGCTCTTCTCTTGAACATGCTGGGCGCCACCCTGATCGTGTATGGCTGCTACACCGTCTGGCTGCTGGTGCGCAATCCCGATGAACTCGCCACCACCGAGAACCATCCGTCGTGGACGCACATGTACCAGATGATGATGCTGGCTCAGCTCGGGTTCGCCCTGGCGTATGTTTTTTAGGCAGCGGGCGCACACTTCAACGAACGAAAAGCTTCGCCCCCTGCTCTAGCGAAAGCAGGAGTTGTTTGCGCCACACTCCGCCGCCATATCCGCCTAGAGAGCCGCTCTTATTGACCACGCGGTGGCACGGAATGACGATGGCGATGCGGTTGCGGCCATTGGCACTTCCCACCGCTCTCACCGCGCCCTTTGAGCTCGTGATCAGCGCCAGCTCTTCGTAACTTCGGGTCTCGCCGAAGGGGATCTTGAGCAGTTCGTCCCAGACTTTCATCTCGAACGGAGTCCCGGGGAAATCGAGGGGAATGGTGAAATCCTTCCGCCTCCCTCCGAAGTACTCGTCAAGCTCACGCCGTGTTTGCTCGATGATCGCGTCATCCTCGGCCAGGAAGGGTGCCTGGAAACGCTTCTTGAGCGCTGCGATCTGGGTCTTGACCCGCGCGCGATGGGTGAACTCGAGGAGTACGAGCGAGCCTTTGAAAGAAGCCGCGATCAGCGGGCCGATGGCCGTTTCCATCCATCCCACGTGGATGGCGCTTGCTCGATCCTCGTCGGCGACCGGTTCGGCGAAGACCTGCGCAAAGGCGTCGAGAATGTCGGCGAGCAGCTCGAGCCTGGGATCGGGAGAGCCGTCGCGATCGAACTCCAAGCGGGCTTGCGCGAGCACGCGGGAGAGGCGCCGCATCGAAGCTTGTTCCTGAGATGTCATGTCGACCCGATCATCGCGCGGCGAGACGCTGTCCGGAGTCCCGGCTTCCGAATGTGGCCAGAACGAACGCGACCACACCTAGAAAGCGCCACGGGCCGACGGAAAAGAGCAGCAAGGCGGCGGCCACGCCATACCCGGCACGCCAGAGAATCGACAGAGATCGCAGGAAATAGCCCGAAGCCGCCGCGGACGCCGCCACAACGATGAAGACCGCGAGCGTCGTCGACATCGCCACTTCAGTCCAAGGCGCCTGAAGCAGCAGGCCCAGCCCGTCCGGATGCATCGTGAAGACCAGCGGCACCAGAAAAGCGGGCAGGGTGTAGCGCAACGTCGCCAACACCGTGCGGTACGGATCTCCATGGCAGATCGTGGCGGCGGCCATCGGTGAAAGAGCGGTCGGTGGCGAAACCTCGGATAGAACTGCGTAGTAGAAGATGAACATGTGCCCGGCCAGTTCATTGACGCCGACATGAATCAGCGCGGGCGCGATGGTCACCGCGGACAGGATGTACGAAGCGGTCACCGGCACCGATAGCCCCAGGACCGACACGGACACCGCCGAAAGCAAAATCACGCCCGTCGCATTCGACCCGGCGAGGGAGACAATCAGGCCGGCGACTTTCAGCCCCAAACCCGTGAGGGTCAGGCCGGCGACCAGAATCCCCGCGCAGGCCGTGGTGGCAATGACCGGCACGAGCGTCGCTCCCGCGCTGATCAATGCCCGCCGCAGGCGCGCGGGCGTGAGTGCCTGGGCCCGATTGACATAGCTCAACACCGCCGCCGCACAGGCCGCGAGAAAGGCCGAGCGCGTAGCCGAGTAGCCGCCCATCAGGAACACGACAATCAAAAGGGGCGAGAGCAAATGATGTCCGCCCGTCCTCAGAATCGTGCCCAGGGACTTGCCTTCCAGCGGTTGACCGCCCGCGAAGTTGTTGTGTACATCCTTGGGAACATCGGCCTCAATCATCAACAGGATGCCGAAGTAGTAGAGCAGAGTCGGGATGATCGCCATCACGAGAACCTGTCCGTACGAGATCTTGAGGAACTCCGCAATCAGAAACGCGGCGGCGCCCAGAGTCGGGGGAGAGAGAATCGCGCCGATGCCGGCGGCCGCGAGGAGCGCTCCGGAATTCTCCCGGCTAAAGCCCGCGCGTTTCAGCAGAGGTGCGGAAGCGCCGCCCAGCGTCAACGTGGTCGCGACACCGCTGCCTGAGACCGATCCCAACAGAAAGCCCGCGAGGGTCACCGCACGACCAGCACCACGAGCGGAGTTGCCGCCCGAGAACGTCGCGAAAGAGAGATCGAGAAAAAATTGCGCCGCGCCGGACGCTTCCAACACCGCACCGTAAATCGCGAACAATCCGATCGTCGTCGCCGCCACATCCAGGGGAACTCCGAACACCCCTTCGAATCCCATCACCATCGATCCGACGAGGCGCTCAATGTCGTAGCCGCGATGGGCGATCATGGAGAGCCCAACACGGTCCAGCTCGCCGCCCCAAAGGACGTAAGCCATCGTCGCGAGGGAGAGAACCGGCAAGGCGGCGCCGGTCGAAACCCAGGCACCCGCAACCACCAGGGCCAGTAAAGACAGCCCCATCGCAAGGTCGAGCGATGTCGGCTCGGAAGCACGGGCAAGAAACCCACGGCCGCCCGCGGCGATCCCGAGCGAAATGCCCAGGGACAAAAGTGCAAGGCCATACGGAACGCTGCGTGTCCACGAGGCCCTGGGCTTGAGGGTCAGAAACGCGAGAGAGATCCCGAGCCCGAGCACGATGGCGCGGAAACGCAGTGTCTCTATCACAGTGACCTCGCCCGCGAGGACCATGAGGGAGAGCGCGATGGCAACCACGGTCGCGGCAGGCGGCGCATTCTGGACCCGGCGCACCATCGCCTCTTCGGCGTCCTCCGGCAGTTGGACAGACTTCTCTTCGCTCACGCTGGCCAACCTGGTTTATGGCCTGGTTGGTGTCGCTTGAACGGTGGCGCCGTTCTCTGCGTAGTACTTCAACGCTCCAGCGCTGAAAGCGATCGGAGAGCCCAAGGCCGCTGTCTGCAGATTCAGATTTCGGGCCTCCGCGTGCGCCGCCGCAAGCGCAGCCTTCTTCTCGAACATCGCCTTCACGATGAGATAGGCGCGCAGTTCGTCGAACTTGGCGGGCACAACGAGAACGTTGGACACGCCGAAAGTGTGGACCTCGGTGTCGACCGAAGCGTAGGTCGAGGGTGGAATCGAGATGGGCCGGTACAGCCCCTCGCCATATCGCGCCTGAAGCGCTGACACCACGCTCGCCGTTTCGAGGATGGTGATCGGCGCGGAGATCGCAAGATCCAACACGGCAGCCGTCGGCAAACCGCCGCTCCAGAAGAACGCGTCGATCTTGCCGTCTTTCAGAGCGTCGGCCGACGCTTGAGCCGAAAGATTCTCGCGCCGGATGTCTTTCGCGGGATCGAGTCCGGCCGCGGTCAGCGTGCGATCGGCGATGGTCTCCGTGCCGCTGCCGGCCGATCCCATCGACACGACCTTGCCTTTCAGATCCATCAGTGTCGCGATCCCGCTACTTTTCTTCGTGACCACGTGCGTGACGTTGGTGTAGAGGACGGCGAGCGCGCGGAGATCCACCGGGCGGCCTTCAAACGCGCCATGACCCTCGGCTGCATCCTTCAAGGTGTCGGCGAGAGTGAAGGCGATGTCCGCTTTTCCATCACGCAGGAATTTCAGATTGTCGATCGATGCCGAGGTGACTTCTGCGGTCGCTTCCACGCCAGGCACCGACTCGGAGATCAACTTCGCGATCGCGCCGCCGTAGACGTAGTACACGCCGCCCGTGCCGCCGGTGGCGATGGAAAGGCGCGTGACCTTGCTCGCGGGAGACGCCGAACCTGACGACGACGGAGCGCAGCCGGCAAGAAGCGCCGACGCGACGATCAAACCCAAGCGAACCCGAAGTCTCATTTCTTGCCCAACGGAGCACTGAGAATGACGGTCGCCCGCTTGATCGAATCGAGCTTGGGATACTCGCGATCGAGGTACGCGTTCCCGCCTTCAAAAATCGGTCCCTGCTTGCCACTTCGAATGCCACTGCCCGCGTTCTCGCCGTACTCCGCGTACCAGGAATCGACGACGTTCATGCCGGAGATCACGAGTCCGAAGGGAACGAAGGGCTCCTTGTCATGCGTTTCGCGGTTGTCGCGGAGGTTGATGAACACCTGCGTGGTGCGCCCATTGGGAACCGCAAACGCGAAGGCGATGGTGCCTCGGTCGTTCGACAGCACGCGCGGATCATCAGGAATGGGACGGTCGCGCCAGGCTTGCGAGACCTTCGGGCTGCCGCTGATCCCGAATTGCGCCCATTTCGGAGCGACCACCCGCGTGATACGGACGTCGTTGTAGTAGCCAGTCTTCACCAGAGTGAAGAAACGATCTACCCCAAGTGGCGCCCAGGCGCGCTGGATTTCGAGGACGACGTCGCCCTTGGTGGTTTCCAGGCGCACTTTGAAGGCGTCAGGCGCTTTGAGATTGACGGGGTCGGGCTGGGAATCACGCGCGGCGGAAACGACCGCGCCGGATAAAACGCCCAACAGAGCGAAGGCCAGAGGGATCCGGAGCATTTTCGAGAGCTTAATGCGCGGGAGATCGAGATTTCGGTATCCGGCAAGTCGGGCCGGTAAACTGCGCCACCTCCATGATTCCACGCTACTCCCGGCCTGAGATGTCGAAGATCTGGTCGGACGAGAATCGTTTCTCGACCTGGCTGAAGATCGAGCTGGCCGCCACCGACGCTATGAGCCGGCGCGGCGTGGTGCCGAAGGCAGCGCGCGACGTCCTTTTCGAGAAATCCCGCTTCGATGTGGCCCGGATCGACGCCATCGAAAAGGAAGTCGGACACGACGTCATCGCCTTCGTAAGCGCGGTCGTTGAGAACGTCGGCCCCGAGGGGCGCTTCCTCCACTACGGACTCACCTCGTCCGACGTCGTCGATACGTCCCTTTCGATCCTCATGCGCGACGCGCTGGATCTCCTTCTGTCCGATCTCGATGGCCTGCGCGAAGCGGTGAAGACCCGCGCGATCGAGCACAAAAACACGGTGATGATCGGCCGGACCCACGGCGTTCACGCCGAGCCGATGACCTTCGGCTTAAAGCTGGCGCTCTGGTACGACCAGCTTTCGCGAGATCGAAAACGCCTCCTCACCGCCCGTGCGGAGATGGCGGTCGGTAAGCTCTCCGGTGCGGTCGGAACCTTCTCGCATCTCGGGCCTGACGTGGAAGCGGAGGTCTGCAAGGATCTCGGGCTCACTCCGGCACCCATCGCGTCGCAGGTTGTCCCGCGTGATCGCCATGCGCAGGTGATGACGACTCTCGCCATCCTGGCGGGGAGTCTCGAAACCTTCGCAACCGAAATCCGCTCGCTTCAGAAGACCGAGTTCCGTGAAGTCGAGGAACCGTTCGGAGAAAAGCAGAAGGGCTCGTCGGCCATGCCGCACAAGCGCAATCCGATCGGCTGTGAGCAGGTCGTGGGCCTCGCCCGTATTGTTCGCGCCAACTCTCTCGTCTCGATGGAAAACATGGCGCTCTGGCACGAGCGCGACATTTCCCACTCATCAGCCGAGCGGGTCGCCGTCCCCGATTCGTTCCTCGCTCTCGATCACATGCTGCGCCGCTTCACCGGCATCGTGAAAGGCATGCGCGTCGACGAAGCGCGTATGCGCCGCAATCTCGATGCGGGCAAAGGCCTCGTGTTCTCCGGTCAGCTTCTTCTCGAACTCACCGAGAAGGGCGGCATGCAGCGCGAGGACGCCTACAAGATCGTCCAGGGCCACGCCATGGACGCCTTCCTCAACGAGGGCGACTTCAAGGCCGAGGTCTTCGCCGACGAAGCCATCGTGAAGACGCTCGGCAAAGAAGAACTTGAACGCGTCTTCGAACTCACCCGCTATCTCCAGCACACCGACACCCTGTTCGCTCGAGTCTTTGAGGCTTAGCCCACTCCCATGATCCAGCTTCGCGTTCTCGTTTCCCTCAAGACGTCGGTCTTCGATCCGCAGGGCCGCACCACCCTGGCCGCCCTTCACGGTCTCGGCTACAACGCCGCGACCGATCTCCGTCAGGGCAAGTCGTTTCTTCTGAACTTCGAAGGCATCACGGAGGAAGAGGCCACGAAGCAGGCGGAGGAAATGGCCACGCGTGTGCTCTCGAATCCGGTGATCGAAAGCTTCAAGATCGAGCGCGTCGCCTGATGAAAGTCGGCGTCGTCGTTTTCCCCGGCAGCAACTGCGACCACGATACGAAGCGCGTCTTCGGCGAGGTCCTGGGTCAGGACGCTCAGTTCCTGTGGCACAAGGACAGCGATCTCCAGGGCTGCGAGGCGGTCGTGGTTCCGGGCGGCTTCTCGTATGGCGACTATCTCCGCACCGGCGCCATCGCGCGGTTCTCCCCCGTGATGAGTTCGGTGATCGAGTTCGCGCAGAAGGGCGGCCGAGTGCTCGGCATCTGCAACGGCTTCCAGATTCTTCAGGAAG
>JBDSLN010000049.1:0-8421 GCA_039916365.1 Vicinamibacteria bacterium | reverse complement strand
CGAAGTACAAGCTGAAGCCTGACTACATCAATCTCGAAAACGGCTACTACTCCATGCAGCCGCAGGAGGTGCTGGAGCAGTTCATCAGCAGGGTGCGCGAGATCAACGTCGAAGCGTCGTACTACATGCGCACGCGCCAGACCGACGACAAGCTGGCGGTCCGCAAGCGTCTTGCCGCGATCGCTGGCTGTTCGCACGAAGAGCTGATCATCACGCGGAACACCACGGAGTCGTTGGACACGGTCATCGCCGGCTTCGACTGGAAACCGGGCGACGAAGCGGTCATGGCCGAGCAGGACTACGGCGCGATGCTCGACATGTTCGACCTGCAGGCGCGGCGGTATGGGACCGTCAATCGCCGGGTGTCGTTACCGCTTGATCCGAAGTCGGACGACGAAGTGGTCCAGCTCTACGCCTCCGCCATCACGCCGAAGACCCGCCTTCTGATGGTCGGCCACATGGTCAACATCACCGGCCACATCCTGCCGGTTCGAAAGATCGCCGACATGGCGCACGCCCGCGGCGTTCACGTCATGGTGGATGGAGCGCATGCGTTCGCACAGCTCGACTTCAAGATCCCAGACCTTGGTTGTGACTACTACGGCGCGAGCCTTCACAAGTGGCTCGGCGCGCCGCTTGGCGCTGGGCTGCTCTATGTGAGGCAGGACCGGATCGAGAAGCTCTGGCCGATCTACGCCGACAAGGGCATGGCCGACACCGACATCCGCAAGCTCAATCACACGGGCACGCATCCGGTCCACACCGACCTGGCGATCATGAACGCCATCGACTTCCACGAAACGATCGGCGTGGCGCGTAAGGAAGCGCGGCTGCGCTACATCCAGAACTACTGGACGTCGAAGGTGCGTGATGTGCCGCGGATCATGATGAACACGCCGCGTGATCCGCAGCGTTCGTGCGCCATCGCGAACGTCGGGGTCGTCGGCATGGCACCTCGCGATCTATCGAAGCTTCTGCTCGACAAGTACCGGATCTGGACCGTCGCCATCAACACCGCGAATGTGCAAGGCGCGCGCATCACGCCTCATGTCTATACGACGACGGCGGAACTGGATACGTTCGTGACGGCGTTGAAAGAAATCGCGGCAGCAGGGTAGGCGACCGCTGTCTTGATCACATCTCTGCGTGTTGGCATAGTTCGTTATTCCCCACACCATCACAGCGCTTCGCAGTGACCACGTAGCGAAGGCGTCCGCCGGATTGAACGGCATCAAACGGGTAACAGGTGATGAGGGTCAGCCGATCGTCCCCGAAGTCACGGAGGACGTCCGCGCGGTCGCGGTCGACGATCTCCGCGGCGAACACCGCGTACTCGAACAAGTCGCCCTTCGCGGACTCCATCAACAAACGATCGCCGTGCTTCAGCTCTTTCAGAAACTGAAAGTGCGTGTCGCGATGGCCACCGATCGCCACATTGCCGTGCTGTCCTGGGAACGCAGTCCCACTCACGTGACCAGGACCAAACGCGAGGGTGCGGCCGGTGCCTCCTTCGAGGACCATGAGGTCGACTCGATGAGACGGTGCGCCGAGACGCGCGACCGGCGTGGTGTCCGCCCAGGGCCACGGCTTCGGCGAACCACCTTCGTTCTCGGCCTTCACCCAGGCGCGGCGAATCAGGACCTGCGCGAGCACCGCCTTCGCATGGATGTACCCGGCCAGCGCCGCCTGGCCGAGGCCGATCAGGGCCAGAAACAGCGCCACCGTCCGGACTTCGAGCTTGCTCATGACCGGCGCGCCCAGATGAACAGACCGGCCGCCACCAACCACGCGGCCAGGGCCTGAAGCATGAACTCAGGGGCCGACGTCGCGGACTGGGGCAATGAGCCGAATGTCGATCCATTGGGCGTGTTGACCGGAACGAGGATCGTGTCGGCGGCTTCGTCAGCCGGACGGACCGGAGTCTTGTCAATGGCGACGAGACTCGTGTGCTTCGTGACGAGGTGATGGGTCAGCCCGAGCGAAACCACTTGCGCGCGGGTCGCTTCCGGGTCGTCGCCTTCCTGAACGCCGTCGAGAAGCGACTGGATCTTTCGACGTGCCCACAGGACATGGATGCCGCGACCCGCCTCGGCCAGCGCCATGGGAACGTCGGTTTCGAACGCCTGTCCATCGCGCTGACCGGTGACGCGGATCATCGACGGAACGCTGACGAAGCGCGCGCTCACAACCACCGGCTCGCCCAGGTAAAGGTCGGGCACGCGGTCCGGCCAGATCTCGGGGCCGTCGCCATTGCCACTGATGCCCTCAAACGTCACATGGATGTCAGACAGCACCGGACTCTCGATCTTCGCGTACAGCTCGGTCATCTGCTTCTCCACCGCGGAGACATCGGAAATGAAAGTGAAGGTGCCTCGGCCGAACTCCGCCGCCTTGGTCATGAAGTGACGGTTGGGCGCGGAGCCAATTCCGACGGTGAAGAGACGGGTGCGTCCCAGCTTGCTCTTGATGAGTCCGAACAGCTGGTCTTCGTTGGACACCGCACCGTCGGTGATGAAGATGATCTGTTTGAGCCGATTCGCGGAGCCTTCGAGTTCCGCGTGGGGTGCCAACGCCGCGACCAGAGCGTCAAACATCTCGGTACCCCCATCCGCCTCCAGCGATTGCGCATAGGCGAGGGCGCGCTTCCGGTTGCTTTCGGTCGCCCGCACGGGTGCCGGGAAAAGAACGGAGGTGACGGAGTTGAACTGAATCAGATTGAAGGAATCATCCTCTTGGAGCCGGCCGATCGCCATCGCCAGCGCCTTTCGCGCCTGATCCATCGAGACGCCACCCATCGAACCCGACGTGTCGATTATGAACGTCACTTCCCGCGGCATCCTGGCCGATTCGGCGTTCACGCCCGTCGGAGGAAACAGGGTCACGAGTGCGTAGGTTCCGTCGGGCCCCTTTTCGGTGGTGACACTGCTCTGCGGCATCACGCCGGGCGACGGTTTCCATGAGATCTCAAAGTCGCGATCCGCGGGCACCAGTTCATTGCGCAGCCGCGCATGGAAAGAATGGGAAGACGTGGCGTCGATCGCGACGGGGTGCGTCGAGCTCGACAACGTCGCCACATCGAATCCGGCGTTGAGGTTCAGTTCGATCGAAACTGGACGGCCTTTGAGGTTCAGCGGCAGCATCGGCGGCTGGACCAGTTCCTCGGATTCGTCGCTGACGTCGTCCTCGCCCGTGCCGGTTTCGTCATCGCCTTCGAAGAGCAAGTCGTCGTCCGCGTTCTGCATGGCGCGCTCACGCACGGTGGTCAGGCGGTCCAGCGTGGACGCGATCCCCGGCATGTAGCGCGGCGTGATCGCCAGGGGAAAGCGCAACGTCACACCGTTCTCGGCGAGCTCCAGCGTCTGCTGGTACTCGATTTCCACTTCCAGCTCCTCCAGCGGGCCCAAGTTCGCCACCCGGCTGGTGAAGAGGTTGGGCCGCTGCTGTTCGACCAGGGTGGCGCGCTTTCCTTCCGCGGCCGCTTTCTCAAATTCCTGACGCGCCTTTCCCTTCTCGCGGATCTCGCCTTCGATCAGGCGATCGCCGACACGCATTCTCATGTGATCGACCGCGGAGGACTCGGGAAGGGGAAACACGTAGACGCCATGAATCCAGACATTGAGAGGATTGCGGAATCGCTGCACGACGGTCGCGCGCGCGATGACACCGGTGACGTCGAAACGAACCCGGGTGTCAACGACCGGGGCGGTTTCAAAGGCTTCCGTCGGCTCGGCGCGATACAGGAACTCACCGGAGGTCGCGTCGTTCGGCTTGGCGCCGACGTTGTGAGCCTTCGGCTGCGACTGCGCCAACTCTTCACTGCTTGCCACCGCGGCGAGAGCGAGAAAGGCTATGGTCATGCAGAGAAGGAAGCGGACCGAAGCCCGCACGAACTCGCGGGCCTCGTCGTTGGTGGGTCCGGCGTACGCGAGGCGTACCAGGATCGTCTGGGTCAGGTAGTGCCGTCGTCCGTAAGTCATGAGTCGCTCCTGTCGAGCCGGCCTGCGATGCGCGTGATTGCGACGGGCCGGCTCGACGAAGACGATTTGAATCAGACAAAAGGGCGTGGTCCGGCCGCGTTGATGGCCTTCCCGTGGAACATTGTGGCGGAACAATGGCAGACCGACTTTTGCGGCGGTCGGCTCGTATAGTCCTTTGAGACTCATGCCCCGCAGAATCACCATCGTTGAGGACGACCCAGCCATTCGGCAGAACTACCGCGATGCGCTCGTCTCGCAAGGCTATGAAGTCACTGCGTTTGAGGACCGGAAGCGGGCGCTCGAATCGTTCCGCACCCGCCTGCCTGATCTGGCACTTCTGGACATCGGACTCGGCTCCGACGTCGATGGCGGCTTCGCGCTGTGTCGCGAACTGCGTTCGCTCTCGCCGACGCTTCCGATCATCTTCCTAACCGCGCGCGACTCCGACTTCGATGTCGTCTCCGGCCTGCGCATGGGCGCCGACGACTACGTCACAAAAGACGTCAGCCTTCCCCACCTCTTCGCGCGCATCGGCGCGTTGTTCCGTCGCATCGAAGCAGCAGGAGAATCGCAGAACGCCGAAGAGGCGCTGGTTCGTGGCCAGCTCACTCTGGATATCGCGCGGTTGGTCGCCACCTGGAAGGGCCGGCGAGTCGATCTGACCCTCACCGAGTTCTGGTTGATCCATGCCATGGCGAAGCATCCCGGCCATGTGAAGGATCGTGAAGCCCTGATGACTGCGGCGAAGATGCTGGTCGATGACAGCACAATCACATCTCATGTAAAGCGCGTGCGTCGGAAGTTCGAGGCCGTCGACGACGCCTTCGATCGCATTGAAACGGTCTACGGGATGGGCTATCGCTGGAATCCCGAAAGCATCGGGCCTTAGCTGAATGCGTCTCGGACTTCGGGCACAGCTCCTCATCGTTTCAAGTCTCCTGCTGGCCATTCCGGTCCTCGGTCTGCGGTCGGCCCGTGAGATCGAGGCGTTCCTGGTGGAAACGCAGGAGCAGGGGCTGGCGTCAACCGCTCGCGCCGTCGCCACCGCTCTCCACGAAAGGCCCGGTGTTTTCGTCGGCGAAGCGACCCTTACGACTTCGCACGCGGCTTCACCCGCTCTGCGCATCGAAACACTGACGTCGCCCATCGTCATCGACGGCCAGAGCGGGGACTGGACCGGCCAGCGCGGCGAAGTGCATGAGCTGACCGCGGCGGTGACGCCCGAGGCGACGGGGCCACCGCTGCGGCTCCGCTATCGCATCGGCCGCTATGACCGCGCCATCTATCTGCTGGTCGAAGTGCGAGATGCCGCCATCGTGCGGCACAGCTCCGACTTCCCTCAGGTCAGCGCCAGCGACCACGTCGAACTCGCGATGGTTTCCGCCGACGACGAGTTCCTGCGCTTCGCCATCCATGAGGCGGAAGACGGTTCTACCCGGGTCGCGCAGATCGGTCCGGACGGCATTGGACTTCCCGATCCCCGGATCGAGGCGGCGTTCGTCGAGATCGACGATGGCTACCGCGTCGAAGGGCGGGTGCCGAGAACCATGGTCGGCTCACGATTTGGAATCTCCGCCTATGACGTGGACGATGCAGAAACACGCCTTGAAGTGAGTCGCGTCGGAACGACCCCGACCGCCCGTCGCGAAGACCTGGGTGCGGTCTTCGTTCCCTCTCCGGAACTTGCGGTCTTGGCCCAGGGCCTCGGACGAGCACGGTCCAGGCTATGGGTGATTGACAACAGCGGTCGCGTGCTCGCCCAGGCTGGAAATCTTCAAGCGACGCGCGCCGCACAGGCGCCGCCGACGTGGCGTCAGAGTCTCGTGATGACGCTTCGTCCGCTCTACCGGTCCATTCTGGTCGAGCCCACCGAGGACTTCACGGACAAGGGTCCGGATGCCGTCCGACTGGAAGGGCCGGAGCTCACCCAGACGCTGACCGGAGCCAGCACTCACTGGCGGCGACGCACCACCGACGGACGCGCGGCGGTTCTGTCCGCGGCCGAGCCGGTCTGGAATGAAGGACGGGTCGTAGGCGCGGTTCTGGCCGAAGAAACTACGAACGAAACGCTGGCCGCGCGCAATCGCGCCTTCGAACAACTCTTCTTCTCCATCGCGTTCGTGGTCGTCGCGGGAACCCTCACGCTTCTCGCCTTCGCCACCCGCCTCTCCTTCCGGATTCGCGGACTGCGCAACTCGGTGGAACGAGCGATCGACCGCCAGGGGCGAGTGCGCGCGGAGATTCAAATGTCCACCGCCCAAGATGAAGTGGGCGATCTCTCGCGCAGCTTCGGCTCGATGCTGGAACGTCAACAGCAGTACACCGCGTATCTCGAAGACCTGCGCGCGCGCCTGTCTCACGAAATCCGAACCCCGGTGGCGGTCGTGCGCTCGTCGCTCGACAATCTGCGCCTTCATCAGATTCCGGAGAAGGCGTCGGTTTATCTGGATCGCGCTGACGAAGGCCTGTCGCGGCTGGTCACCATTCTCCAGCGAATGACGGAAGCCTCTCGTCTCGAACAGACCATCGCGATGAGCGAGCGCGAATCGTTCGATTTGTCGCGCGTAGTCAGCGGATGCGTTGAAGGGTACCGGCTTGCGCATCCTCATCGCCAGATCGACCTCGTGATCGACGCGGGCGATCGCCCTCTCCTCATCGAGGGCGCGCCGGATCTCATCGCTCAGCTGCTCGACAAGCTCGTCGAGAACGCTCTCGATTTCGCGCGGGAGGGGACTTCGGTCGATGTGCGCCTGATCCGCGGACTGGGTGTGGCGTTTCTCTCGGTGAGCAACGAAGGGCCGACGCTTCCCGAAAATATCTCCGGCAAAGTGTTCGAGTCCGTCGTTTCCTCGCGACCCGCCGACACCTCTGGAAAGGTCCACCTCGGGCTGGGCCTCACCATCGTGCGCGCCATCGCCGATTTTCACGAGGGCACCGCCACGGCGGCCAACCTGCGCGACGGGAACGGCGCCATCTTCACGATTGCTTTTCCCTTGAAGTCTCGATATCCAGATCGCTAACGAACTCCTATTATTCGCTGCTTCAGAACCGTGATTTACGCCATCTTCTTCCTCTCGGGCATCTCCGGCTTGATGTTCCAGCACATCTGGTTCCGGCAGGCCGGCCTCGTTTTCGGGAACAGTGTCTGGGCCACCAGCCTGGTGCTTTCAAGCTTCATGGCGGGTCTGGCGCTGGGCAATGCGCTGGCCGCCGCCCGGCCCACGCTCAAACGCAGCGCGCTCCAGCGCTACGCGGCGCTTGAGGCGATTGTCGCGATCACCGGCCTCGGCCTGGTGTTCCTCCTGCCGATGCTGGGCGAAGGCCTGGTGCCCGGCTTGGTCCAGGCGGTCGGAGATGGCCCGGCATTGGGAGTGGTGCGCTTCTGCCTCGCCTTCGCGCTGCTGGTGATCCCGACCGCGGCGATGGGCATGACGTTGCCAGTGCTGGTCGGCCGAACGTCGTCGCCGGAACGTTTCGGAACCACGCTGGGTCAGCTTTATGGATGGAACACCCTTGGTGCGGTCGCGGGAGCGCTTGCGGGTGAGACTCTCTTCTATTCGTGGATGGGGATTCGGGGAACGGCCTACGTCGCCGCCTCTGTGAACCTGGTCGCCGCTTCGCTGAGTCTTCTCCTGGCTCGAACCGAAGGCCCTCCGGCTCCGATCGTTCCGGACACTCCGTCGGCCCGTTGGACCGGGGATGAAACACGACTTCTTATCGTCGCAGCGCTCGCGGGCGGGAGCCTGCTGGCACTTGAGGTGATCTGGACGCGCTTCCTGCTGCTGTTCCTGTTCGGAACAGCGCTCTCGTTCGCGATCATGCTGGCGCTGACCCTCGCGGGCGTGGCCCTCGGGAGCCTCATCGCCGCGCGTGTGCCCAAACTGTGCGCCTCTCCGTCCGCGATCGCGGTGCTCGGCATGCTCGCGTCCATCGCCGTGATCGGCTCGTACACAACATTCGGTGACGTCCTCAGAATCAATCTTCCCGGTATCCCCTGGATGCACTGGACCCGCGTGGTCATCCTGACGTCCGCGCTCGTCTTTCCCACGTCGATGATTTCCGGCGCGTTTTTCACGAGCGTCGGCACCGCTCTCTCAAGAACGCGCCAAGCTAGCCAGGCGACCGGTCTGCTGACTCTGGCGAACACGATCGGAGCCATGGTGGGCGCGATGGTCGCAGGCTTTCTGCTTCTGCCCCGCCTGGGGATGGAGGGAGCTTTCTGGCTTATCGCGGCGACCTATTTTCTCGCCGTGGTGGTGTCTCCCGGATTCGGAACGCTTCTCCGCCGCGATCGATGGGTCACAGGCCTCGCGATCCTCAGCCTGGCGTTCGTCTTGCTCTTTCCCTCAGGGCTGATGAACGGGACGTATCTGCGCGGCGCGCTCCGTCCCTTCACCGTGGGGACCACGCCCGCAAAGATCAGCGGCTTTCGCGAAGGCCTGAC
>JBDSLN010000048.1:0-8076 GCA_039916365.1 Vicinamibacteria bacterium | reverse complement strand
GTTCCGACTTGGTCAGGTGCGCCAGCACCTGAAGGATCGACCAGGTGGCGGCGTCGGGCTTCTTATTGAGCGTGGCCGCGTCGAGCGAAGCGAGGCCCTTCATCAAGTCGGCCTTCTGGCCTTCCATCCTCGCGAAACCCGCTTTCAAGTCGGCCATGTCCTCAGCCTCGTTCGCTCGATACGAGCAACGCTTATCTGGCGCCTTCAGTCGCAGGCGCGGCGCCGTCCGCCTTGGGGGCGGTCGAAGCGGGCGTCGTACGGATGGTTGGATACTTGATGCCGAGCTGTTCGAGATAGGTCTTGTACTTCGTGGAGTCGTAGTAGAACGGACGCATCCGGTCGCGGAACTGCTCCAGCATTTCCTTGTTCAAGTGAATCGCCGGCTTGTCCCCGGGACGGAGAAACGAGATGTACTTGCGATCCTTGGTCTGGACATCGTTGAAGTACTTCCACGCGTCGATGATGAGCTGGGGCTTGGCCAGAAGGTCCATCAAGGTTGCCGCGATGACCTTGGCGCCGACCGTCGAACCCTTATGCGCGATCGGCGTCGCCATGGAGATCGCGTTCCAGAAACTGTGGCCGGGGAGGTTTGGAATGTTGGCGGGATAGCGCAGGGTCACGCTCGGCATGTTCCATTGGATGTCGCCGATGTCGTCAGAGCCGCCGCCGAAGCGGAGCTTGTCGTCAACCGGACCCTCCATGGCGGAAACCTTGGTTTCGAGCCCTTCTTCCTTGACCGCGAGTTCCTTCTGAACGGCCTTCGCAAGCGTGAGGTCGTTGTCGTCCCAAGTGGGCATGCCGACGCGCTTGATATTCGCGTCCATCGCTTCGGCCACCGCCTTGTTCATGTGGTTGTCCATGGCGGAACCAAGCAGCGTCGATGTGAACGTCGTGTCGGTCATCATCGCGGCGCCCTGAGCAACACGATTGCCAATGTCCCAGAGATTCTTGGTCGCGGTGTAGTCCACTTCGCGGAAGTAGTACCAGATGCTCGCCTTCGAGGGGACGACGTTCGGCTGGTCACCACCATCAGGAATCACGGAGTGCGAGCGCTGCGTGTACTTGAGGTGCTCGCGGCGGAAATTCCAGCCGACATCCATCAACTCAACCGCGTCAAGCGCGCTCTTTCCGCGCCAGGGAGAGCCGGCCGCGTGAGCCGCGGCTCCGCTGAAGTCATAGCGGACAGAGGCGAGAGCGTTCGAAGACTGTTCGCCCCAGGCGACTCGAAGGTCGGAAGAGACGTGCGAGAAAATGGTGATGTCGATGCCCTTGAAGAGACCGTCCCGCACGTAGATCGCCTTCGATCCGACCAGTTCTTCCGCGACGCCGGGCCAGATCACGATGGTGCCTGGGAGCTTCTCGCGCTCCATCACTTTCTTGACCGCAAGGGCGCCAACGATGTTCACCGCCATGCCCGAGTTGTGGCCTTCACCATGTCCCGGAGCGCCCTCGATCAGAGGCGACGGATACGACACACCCGGCTTCTGCGATGCCTTGGGAATGCCGTCGATGTCGGTTCCCAGGGAGATCACCGGCTTGCCGGAGCCCCAGCGCGCGAACCAGGCGGTGGGAATGCCGGAGACGCCGCGCTCAACCGTGAAGCCATTCTTTTCGAGAAGTCCGGTGAGGTACTTGGATGTCTCTACTTCCTGGAAACCCAGCTCGCCGAAGCTGAAGACCTGGTCGACCATCTGCTGCACCATGTCTTTGTTCTTCTCGACATCGGCGATGACCTCGGCCTTCAGCGCTTCGAGGCGCTTCGGCTCCATGGTGCCTGGAGGAGGGGGAGGAACCGGAGTGGGCTTGGTCTTCGGCTGGGGAGCCAGAAGAACGGTCAATGCGAAAGCAGCGACAAAACTCATGCAGGCATCTCCTCGGAAAGGGAACGGGTGGCGGGGAGCCTAACCGAAGGCCTCACCGCTTACCGGTGAATGGACCCGCACGAGATGAACCTGCCGAAATATGAATCCTGCGTTGCGCGGAGCCAGCGCGTCCGTGCCGCGAACTACGCTTCGATCTTTTCGCCAGGCTTGTCGCCCGTTTCCTTCGGAGCTGTCTCCTTGAAGTCGAAGGCAAGCGCATCGCCCGTCGGATTCAACTTGATCGTGACTTCCCCGCCCGCTTCGAGCGCGCCGAAGAGAATTTCGTCGGTCAGCGGATCGCGAACGTGCTCCTGAATCACGCGGCCGACGGGACGTGCGCCGAATTTCGGGTCATAGCCCCTGCGTGCAAGCCAGGCCCTCGCCTCCTCAGTCAAGATGATCGCGACCTTGCGCTCACGAAGCTGCGATTCGAGTTCGAGGATGAACTTCGACACGATGAGCTCCATCGCCTCGAACGGAAGCGAGCCGAAGGTCACGATGGCGGACAGCCGATTGCGGAACTCGGGAGCGAACAGCTTCTCGATGGCGCCTTTGCCGCGATTGGCGGTGTCCTTGGAGGCATCGCGCTGGAGACCGATGGAACGGCTGCTCATCTCGTGCGACCCGGCATTCGACGTCATGATCAGGATCGCCTGACGGAAATCAGCCTTGCGTCCGTTGTTGTCGGTGAGGGTCGCGTGATCCATCACCTGGAGCAAGATGTTGAATATGTCTGGATGCGCTTTCTCGATTTCGTCGAGCAACACCACGCAGTAAGGATTCTTCCGCACGGCGTCGACGAGCAATCCGCCCTGATCGAAGCCAACGTATCCGGGAGGCGCGCCCACCAGGCGGGAGACCGTGTGCTTCTCCATGTACTCGCTCATGTCGAAGCGAATGAACTCGTTGCCGAGCTGTTTAGCCACCTGCTTCGCCAGTTCGGTTTTACCGACGCCGGTGGGACCCGTGAAGAGGAAGCAGCCAACCGGACGATCGGCCGGGCCGAGACCCGCGCGCGAACGCTTAATCGCCTGCGACACCAGCTTGACCGCGGGCTCCTGATGGAAGACCACGCGGTTCAGCGACTCTTCCAGAGAGCGAAGACGTTCTTTTTCTGAGAGCGACGCTTGCTTTTCGGGAATGCGGGCCACCCGAGCGACCACGCGCTCGATCAAAGGCAGATCGACGTTTCGCGGATCCACGTTGTCCAGACGAAGCGATGCGCCCGCCTCGTCGAGAAGATCCAATGCGCTGTCAGGAAGGCGGTACTCGCGCATATGACGCGAGGCGAGACGGGCAGCACCGTCGATGGCGTCTTCGCCGATCGACACCTCGTGATGTTTCTCGAGACGCTCCTTCAATCCGAAGAGGATCTGCACAGTGTCGGCCATCGAAGGTTCGTCGACCACAACCTTCTGCAGACGGCGAAAGAGAGCCTGGTTCTTCTCGATGACCTTGAACTCGTCGTGCGTGGTGGCACCGATGATGCGGATGTCGCCTTCCTGAAGAATCGGCTTCACCATGTTGGAGAGATCAAGCGTGCCGCCGCTAGTGGCCCCCGCGCCGACCATCGTATGGATCTCATCGATGAACAGAATCGGCTTAGGGCGATTGCGCAAAGCGGCGATCACTTGCTTGAAGCGCTCTTCGAAGTCGCCGCGATAGCGAGTTCCGGCAAGCATCGCTCCGGTATCGAGCGAGAAAATCTCCGCCCCCTTCAGGAACTCCGGCGCCTCGTCACGCAGCAGCGCTTGCGCGAGACCCTCAACGATGGCGGTCTTTCCAACCCCGGGATCGCCGACCAGAACAGGGTTGTTTTTTCGGCGTCGGCACAGAATCTCAAGCACGCGACGGACTTCCTTGTCGCGACCGATCAGGGGATCGAGCCGGCCCTGTTTCGCCCGCTCGGTAAGAGAAGGCGCGTAGTTTTCGAGAGGATCGCGAGTCCCCGCGGGACCCTCATCACCTTCGCCCGCGGGCGCTGATCCGGGCGGAACACTGTCCGGCCGCTTCGAAACGCCATGCGAGATGTAGTTCAAAACGTCAAGACGTGTGATTCCCTGCGACGCGAGGCTCTCGGCCGCGAACGACCTCGGCTGCTGCATCAGGGCGGCCAAAACGTCGCCCACATCCGCTTCGTTCTTTCCCGCACTCTGCACGTGAAGGACAGCCGACTGAAGAAGACGACGGAAGCCGATGGTCTGTTGCGGAGCCTTCTTGGAACCCTCGGGAACACGGTCGATCTGCTCGTCGACGTAGGTCGTCAAGCCCTTGACGAGCTGGTCCACATCGACGCCCGAGCCATGAAGAATGCGTCGGCCTACGGGGTCATGGGCGATGGCGAGGAGAACGTGTTCGGTGGTGAGATGCGCGTGGCGACGATCCTGCGCGCCTTGTGCGGCAATGACAAGAATGCGTTCGAGAGCTGGCGTAAACATGACGGGTCAATGTTGCAGCAAGAATGCCTTCAGCCGGAAAGATGCGGAAAGAAATGGCCGGTCCGGTCGCGGCGGGCGACATCCTCCGTTACGGAAGGCGCCAGATCATGAAGGCGCTCAGAAGCCCCAGCCCAATGATGCTGCGCCATTCGTGGTTGGAGCGAAGGCGTGACATCTGAAATTTTGACTGCTTCGGACCGCCGGGGGTCAGGCGCGGGAAGAAAATCGGCACTGCCTTTGCCCAGGCACTGTACTCATCGGGAAATTTGCCGCGCAGGAACTTCGCCTCTTCGCGAATGATGTACGGATAGAAGACGCCGAGGTAGAGGAGACCGGCGAGGACCGAGATCGGATGTTGGGCGGCCGCCAACAGGCCAAGTGCCATCAGAACGCTGCCCACGTAGAGAGGGTTGCGGGTATGGGCGTAGGGGCCGCCAGTCGCGAGCTTCAGCGTCTTTTCGATGTGGCCCGACGCCCAGATGCGGATCAGTTGGCCCGCGAGCGCGAGGCTTCCGCCCGCGACAAGGGAATCATGGTCCGGCTGCGCGAAGAAGAGGGCCAGGGCACCCGCGACGTAGCCCGAGCGGACACGACTTCGGGACAGGCTCACGCCGTCTCCCGATCGCTCGAGCTGGCGAGGCGACGCTGAGCCGCCGCCAGAACATCCACCACCTGGATCTTCTTCATCGTGTCGCTATGAATCGGACAACTGCGCTTGTGGCACGGCGCGCAGGCCGGGATGCGTCTCACCACTTCGTCCTGCGCCGACCAGGGGCCGTTGCGCGCTGGATCCGTCGGGCCGAAGACCGCAACCAGAGGCGCGCCCATGGCGGCGGCGATGTGAAGGGGACCGGTGTCGGCGGCGAGGAACAGGCGTGATGCCTTCGCCAAGGCCGCCAGATCAAGGATGGAAGTCTTGGGGGCACGTTTCGCGGTGCTGTTTGACGCCGACACGACCGCGTCCGCGAGCGCTTCCTCGCCCGGGCCCCAAAGAACCAGGGGGGACAGATTCATGGCGGCGAGTCCGCTCGCCACTTCACCCCAGTGACTGGCGGGGTAGAGCTTGTTTTCCCACCCGCCGCCCGGCGAGATCAACGCCATCGGTCGGGGCAGCGCCGCGCGCGCGGCTTCAGCAACAGCAAGGGAAGAGTCGGGCAGGACATAGGGAAAGCTCCGCGTTCCGCGCTCAAAAATATCGAGTCGCGAGAGCAGGGCATTGTGCTGATCGATGATGTGAATGTCTTGGCGCGAGCAGGCCACGGTTTCCGTGAGCATGACGCTGGAAGCGCCTTCGCGCCGATGGTCGGCCACCCAGCCTATGCGGCGCGGCGCGCCCGAGAGCCAGGTCCAAAACGCCGATTTCCAGAGACCTTGCGCATCGATCGACACTTCCGGCAACCAGTCACGCAGGTCGCGCGCAATGCGAAAACGATCGTTCCAATCAAACGCCGTCGCCTTGGGCATAACGAAGGTTCGGCCAAGGCCCATCAAAGAAGAAACAAGGGGGGCGGCCGGAGGCTCCACTGCCCACCCAACGTCGTGGCCCTCTTCGATCAAAGCGGCCACCATGGGCGTCGTGTGAACAACGTCGCCGATCGACGACAGCCGCACCACGAGAACACGCATGGCTATTTCGCCGAAAGCTGCGTCAGCAGCGTGCTGGTGTTGTGATCCTTCGGATCGCCCACGATGGCGATGCGACCGCCGTAGCTCTTCACGATGTCGCGCTCCGGGACGGTCTCCTCGGTGTAGTCGGTTCCTTTGCAGTGGACGTCGGGCTTCAAGGTCAGCAAGAGATTCTCGACCGTGTCTTCCGGAAAAATCACCACGTGGTCGACGACATGGAGTGCTGCCACCAGCAGGGCGCGGTCGTCCTGATTCTGCAGCGGACGCCCTTCGCCCTTCAGCTTGCGCACCGAAGCGTCGGCGTTGATGCCGACGATCAGCAGATCGCCCTCGGCGCGGGCGCCCTGAAGATAGCGGGTGTGCCCGACATGAAGCAGATCGAAGCAGCCGTTCGCCAACGCGATGGTCTTGCCCGCTCCGCGCGCTTCGGCGCAAACCGCTTGGAGCGATTCGACGCTCGCAATTTTGGATGCTGCACGCCGAAACGGTGCGCTCATGCGAACACCGAACTCTCGCGGATGGCATTGCGAAGCTCGCGCGCGGAAACCGTGGCGGTGCCGCGCTTCATCACAACCAGCCCGCCGGCCACGTTCGCGAGGTGAGCGGCTTCAAACGCAGTTGCCCCCGCCGCGAGAGCCAGAGTGAATGTGGCAATGACGGTGTCACCCGCGCCGGTCACGTCGGCCACTTCATCGCTTCCGAAGACTGGGATGTGACGTGGCGGCGCATCCGCCTCGAACAAAGACATTCCATCGCTCCCGCGGGTCACGAGAACAGAGGGCGTTTTCAGCCGCGACTGGAGCGTGCGCCCCGCCTTTTCCAGCTTGGCGATGTCATGCCCGATGGTGATGCCAAGAGCTTCTTCGACTTCGGGTTCATTCGGCGTGACCGCCGTGACGCCTTCAAGTTCAAGAAGCGCGTGACGCGAGTCGGCGGTCAGCGGCGCCTTGTGCTTGCGCGCGAACGCGGTGGAGAGGTTCAACACTTCCTGAGTGACGAGGCCGAGACCGTAGTCACTGACCAGCACACCATCCACGTGCCCGATCTTCTTCAGCACCTTGCGGACATGACCTTCGCTCCAACCCTGCGAGGCGGGCAGAAGAGGCTGCGTTCGATCGAGACGCACGATCTGCTGACGCGTCGAATGGAAGCCACCGCCGAGAATGCGCGACTTACGCGGCGTGCCGTAATTCTTCGCGCGCCCGACGCCCAGGGTCTGGATCCGCTTCAGCTTCAGCAGCGTCATCAGTTCACGACCCGTCGCGTCGTTCCCCACAAAGCCCACGGGAAACGGTTCGCCCCCAAGGGTCTTGATGTTGTGGACGGCGTTGGCACCTCCGCCCAACCGAAGATCGGAACCCTCGTATTGGAGAATCAGAACCGGAGCTTCGCGGGAAATGCGTTCGACGCGGCCGTTCAGGAATTCGTCGATCACGAGATCGGCCACCACTGCGATGCGGCGGCCTTGAAAAGCAGAGACCACTGCGAGCAGCCGTTCCTTGCTCGGCGCCGCGATCGCGCGCTTTCGTCGTGGGTTTGCGCGTGGCTTTGCGGAAGACTTCATGCGGGGCTAATCCGACTCGATGATGTGCAAGGCGGCTTCCAGCGCATTCTCGGCGACAAAATCCGGCTTGCGTTTCCAGCGAGGCATCCAGTGCTCGATCTCGCCGATGCCGTAACCCGTGCGCACCAGGCAGGCACGCGCGCCTACGTTCCAGGCGAGTTCAAGATCGCCCAGGCGATCGCCTATGACCCACGACTTCGAAAGGTCGACGTCGAGATCCTTCGCGGCTTTGTGAAGCATCCCGGGCCGCGGCTTGCGGCAATCGCAATCCTGCCTATAGGGCGGCTGGCCGGCCGATGGATGGTGGGGACAGTAGTAGATCCCGTCGAGGCGCGCGCCTGACGACTCGATCAGCATGTTCAGGACGCCGTTGACTTCATGGATCATCGACTCGGGGAAGTAGCCGCGCGCGACGCCTGCCTGATTCGTCACCAACACCGCCAGCCGATTCGCCGCGTTCACCGCGCGGACCGCATCGGCCGCGAAGGAGAAGGGCTGGAAGCGCGAAACATGATTCACGTAGCCGATCTCATGCGACAGGGTTCCGTCGCGGTCGAAGAAAACGGCGGGCCGGCTCATGTACGCA
>JBDSLN010000047.1:0-6489 GCA_039916365.1 Vicinamibacteria bacterium | reverse complement strand
AAGGGGCTTCGCCTCGACCAGCCCGGCTTCTGATTTCACTCTACGACTTTGCCATACCGCGTCGATTGATCGGAGGCGGCGCTGGACTAGACCGGTCTGCCGAGCAGAAAGCCTTGTGCGGAGTCGCAGCCCTCCGCCTTCAGGAAGGCGAGCTGCTCCTCGGTCTCCACACCTTCGGCGATGACTTCGAGACCAAGCTGATGCGCCATGGCGATGATCGCGGTGACGATGCCGCGCGCCCGCCTTTCGGCCGGAAGATCGGCCACGAAGGATCGATCGATCTTCACCGCGTGGAGAGTCAGGCGGCGCAGATTGCTGAGCGACGAATGTCCGGTTCCGAAGTCATCCATCAACAAGCGGATCCCGCGGTCTTGGAGCGCTTCCAGGATGACGTCCGCGCGCTCGATATCCTGCATCGCTACGGTCTCGGTGATCTCGAACTCCAGACGCAGCGGACTGAGCCCCGACTCACGCAGCGCTTGGTCCACGCTTGCGAGCAGACCCGGATCATGAAATTGACGCCCGGACAGGTTCACGGAGACATGGGTGTCGTCGCCGCGCGCCATCGTCGTCATGCAGGCGAGCGAGATCACACGCTGTCCGATTTCCGAGATCAGATTCGTCGCTTCCGCGGTCCCAATGAAGTCGGATGGGTGGATGGTGCCTCGTTCTGGATCGCGCCAGGCGCGCAGGGGAGAGAAGGGAAATCATCGCCGGGCTCGGAGTGGACTTTACTAGCCACGTTCCCGAGTTGTTGAACGGAATCGTGAGGCACGGACTGCTAGTCTTCCTCCATGCGGCGGCTTCTTCTCATGTCCTCGTTCTTGCTCGCGGCACAGACGTCTTCGCTGGCCGCGCAGCCGACCACGAAGGCTCAGGTTCGGCCTCCTGTCTTTTCCGCCGGAACTGGCCTGGTCCTGGTCGACTTCGTCGTCACGGCAAAGGGCGACAAATCGGTCGGCGGCATGATCGCCAGCGATTTTGTGGTCAAGGAAGACGGAAAGGAGCGGCCCATCGTTTCCTTTCGGGCCTTTGGCGGAGACGAACCGGTTATCGTGGAGGCGAATCCGGGCGATGCTGCTTCGGATCCGGCGGCGCTGGCTCAGCAGAAGCCTCTGGCGGTGGCTGTCCTCGTGATCGACGACGGCCAATTGACGTTTCAGCAGGCAGTTCGTCTTCGACCCGCGCTGAAGAAGATCCTTGCGAGTCTTGCCGAGAAGAACGCGGCGCTTGCGCTCGTCGCACCCTGGTCGAAGATTTCTCTCGCCGAGCAGGTGGATGGCAACACCGCGGTGTTTGGCGCGGCGGTCGATCAGATCGTGGGCCGGCGGGTCGAGGACCGGGGCTCGTTCCCCATGGCGGACGCTGAGGCCTTTGCCATCGAGCGCGGCGATCCTTCCATGCTCAATCGCCTGGCCCTGCGATTCGTGGCCCTCAATCCGGGGTTCGACCCCGATAGCGCCGCGGCAGCGGCACGCAGCCGCGCCAGTGAAGTCTCGCGGGATGCGCGCAACCGTCGCGCCGATCTGTATGGCGTGATCTCGAAATCGCTCGACTGGCTCGCCCGTCAGCCCGGTCGCCACAGTCTGGTGATGGTCACGGGCGGATTCGCGTATGACGACGACGACTCGAAGCGTCAGGAACTGATCACCCAGTCGTTGCGGGCCAATGCTCCGGTGCACTTTCTCGATGCTCGGGGTCTTCAGGGCTTGGGCATTTTTCAAGGCGTCGAGTACGGACCCGCCCTGGATCGCGCTGCGGGCGAAACCTCGTTTGCCTGGTCAGAAGCGGCTGAAGGCTCAACCGGGCTGGCCCTCGACACGGGCGGCATCATCATTCGTAACAGCAACGACATGTCGAAGGGCCTCGGACTTCTGATGGACACCATGTCCACGTACTACGTGCTCGCCTATGAACCGCCTCCCCACAACAAGTCAGGCTTCCGCAAGATCAAGGTTGAAACGAAGGTGAAAGGAGTGACCGTGGTGGCGCGCCGCGGCTACTTCGACGACGTGAAGTCAGGCCGCAAGTGATACCGGTCGGCGCTTATCTGGCCCTCGGCCTGGCGCTCGCGCAGACGCCGCCGCCGGCCAGGCCTGCGAATCAGCCGCCTGTCTTCGCGGCGAACACCGATCTGGTTCTCGTCGACTTCGTGGTGACCGGGGACGGCGATCGCGCGGTTGCGGGATTGCTCGAGAAGGACTTCACGGTCACCGAGGACGGCAAGCCGAGGCCGATCGTTTCCTTCACGGCGTTTGGAGGCGTTGTTCCCGTTGACCCTCCTCCCACACCCGGCGTGGCCGCGATGCCCTCGCCCAAGCTGTCAGGCGCGATCACCGTTTTGTTCGTGGACGACGGTCAGCTCACGATCCCGCAAACGCTCCGTCTTCGCGCGAGCCTGAAGCAACTGATCACGACGCTCGCCGACCAAGGGGGCGCACTTGCGTTGATCGCACCGTCTTCCAAAGTTTCACTGGCCAAGGATCTCGAAGGCAGTCGCGTGGAGTTTTTGACCGCGGTGGATCGCATCACCGGTCACAAGAACGACACGGTTGACAAGCTCCCAGTCTCTGAGGCCGAAGCGTTTGCGGTGGAGCGGGGGGACAGCGCCGCGATGACCCGGATCGTCGAACGAATTGTGTCGCTCAACTCCGACACGACGGACCGGCTCGATCCCGACATCGCCGAGAACATGGCGCGTGGGCGCATCAAGGAAGTGATCCACGAGGCCCGGAATCGTCGGAACGAGTCGTACGGAGTGATCGCGCGCTCGCTCGAATGGCTGGGGCGCCAGCCGGGGCGCCACGGTCTTGTCATGGTTTCAGGCGGCTATGCGCGCGATCCCGAGGATCAGCGACAGAGAGACATCGTGACGCGGTCCCTCCGTGCCAATGCGCCGATTCACTTCATCGACGCGCGCGGTCTTCAAGGCGCCGACACTTTGAATGGAGTGGAACAGGGAACGCTGATTCCCAGCTCCGCCGCGGAGGCGCCTTTCGAGACCTCCGACTCGGCGGAAGGCGCCACCTCCCTGGCAAGCGATACCGGCGGCATCTCCATCCGAAATGTGAATGACCTGACCAAGGGCCTGCTCCGCCTGTTTGACACGATGCAGACTTACTATGTGATTGGCTACGAACCCCTCAGGAACAAGAAGCCGGGCTTCCGCACGATCAAGGTGCAGGTTCAGGGGAAGGGTCTGCACGTGCTGGCCCGCCGTGGCTACTTCGACGATGCGCCTGCTGCGCGTTAATTCGAAGGGCTGATTCCGAAGCGTACGCGGATCCGTCTGGCCGTCGCGGACACGTCGGCGCAGGTCAGGGTGTCCTTGCCGATGATCTGAAGGCTCCGCGGTAAGGCCATGTCCGTGGCGCTCATGTCATCCGCCGTGCGACCCGGAGGCGGCAGAGTGCAGACCTGGGAAATACGCGCGGAGCTCTCGACCTCGACCTCGATCGCGCGTTCGGTCACTGTCTGTTTGACGACCAGACGCTCACCCGCGGCCCTCTGCAGAATCTCCATGGGCAGCAGGCTTTCACCGGTCCGGATCGCGACCCGATAACCGTTTGGCGATCGCGTCACACCGAGAAGTCCCCTGACGATGGTGCTGTGCAAGGCGGCGGCGGCGGCGGCGTAGGCCGGACTGCCTTCGGGCGTTCCGTCGCTTCCGTACCACTCATGAATGCCCGGTCCCGCGTGAAGAATGCGGGAGACGATCTGATTGAGGTGAGTGAGTGCCAGTGTCGCGGAGCCGCGTTCAAACTCCGCCTCCACCAATGCAGCACCGAACCAGTCCCACTGACCTCCGTTTTGATACCGGAAAGGCTCGCGCATCGCCGGATGCTGGAAGACGAAGGCGGCGTAGGGAGGCACAAGATCGGTCGAGATGGTCGAAAAGGACTGAGCGAGCCGGAGTCGCTCCGCGGTTTTGAAGATGGCGGTGGCCTGCTCCGGATCCGCGACGCCGAACAACGCGGCCAGGGCATTGCCTCCAAGGGCGAAACGCGCATCGTCGTCAGCGAAGCCCGTGGGAAGCGCGTCGAAGGGAACACGCACGCGGAAGAACCCAGCGTCCTTCATCCAGAAAGCCAAGCGGATGAGGTTGCGCAATTGCGCCGCCCGTTCGGCGAGCGCGTCTTGTTGTGCCGTCGGCCCGTCGAGCGTGCTGAGGCACTTGAGGGCGCCGTACACCATCACATTGGAATAAAGCGACAGGGTGCGCGGTGTCTTCGCATCAAAGTAGATGGCCTGCTGGTCTGGATACACCGGACTGACGTCGCCCCAATCGGCCGTGAGTCCGCTCCAGATGAGGCCGGACTTCGTGTCCGTGCGATCCCGGGTCAGCGCGTTGACCGCGCCGATGAGCTTGGAGACGCGGACATTGCGCGCCGCAGTATTCGCGGGGGCCGCCGGACCAAGCAGCGCCTCCGCGCGACAATACGCGAGGGCGGCACTGGGCTCCTGATCGGACTCGTTGGAGTTCGTATCGAAGGCGAATCCATTCTTGAATTCGACATGAGGAGCCCACTCACGGAACTCCTCCGCCGAGCCCTTCGCCACCCAGTCGCGCAGCCGACCCTCCTTGCTCGCGTGTGCGAGATGGAGGTCAAGCCACGAGGTGAGTGTCTCCTTGGAATACCATGCACCCGCCGCATCGACGATCCACGCGCTGTCACGGAGCCAGATCTGCGGATAGGCATCGCCCGCTCCGAAGCCGCTGATCTTGCCCGAGGGACCGTCGAACTCCTTGAAGTTCCTGGCGAGCACCTCGGGAACGCGCGCAAAGACCTGGCGGATGCGCCGCAGCGGAGCGCTCTCCTGAACGACGAGGGGCCTTGATTTGGCGGGATCTTGTGGTTTTGAACAGGCAAACGCTGTGGAGAGGACCGGGAGCACAACGGCGCCAAACGCCAGAATGCGGACGGTGTTCATGGGGAGTTTTCGATAAAGAAAGAGGCGGGACGCGTCATGACGAGCGCTCCGGTCAGCATAGCCGCCCACGCAGGGTGCGCCGACGTCAGCGCGGGATTTTCCTTGAGTTGCTTCCGACCCCTCGCTATATGATCTTCGCGGCCCTCTGGGTTGTTCGTTTTTGGGGTCGGTGGACCGAGGAACCAATGCATCCGTATCGGAGTCCAACAGTCGTCTTGCGGTGTGCACGCCTCCGCGTTGAGGAAGCCTAAAGCAAGCGCAGGATTCCAACCTTTGCGCCCAGGTTCCGTGAGCGCCACCGGCTTCAGACGGCAACGTGGAGGGCTTTTGCTTTTGCCTCAACGCCTGACTTACTCCCTTCTCGCCTGGCCGAAGGAATCCCGCCGTGTGGACAGGAGTGCCCCGAGGCAGGCTCCGCGCTCTGATTCGTTCTGCCGCGCAGAGCGCGGAGCCTGCCCTGGGCACTCCTAGTCTCCGCCGGCTTCCGAGGTCCTGACTCGGTTTCTGCCTCCGGCCTTCGCCGCATACAAAGCCCGGTCCGCCGCTGCGACGAGTTTGTCCGCGGTCAGTCCGTCAGCGGGGACCGCGGCCACGAGGCCCACACTGGCAGTCAGGTGTCCTTGGGAACCGCCGGGATTACGAAGCTTCAGGGCTTCGATGCGCGCGCGCACATCCTCCGCCACGCTCAAGGCGCCGGCGAGGTCCGTGTCGGGCAGGATGAAGACGAACTCTTCCCCGCCGTAGCGCGCCACGAGATCCGTTGGACGACGTATCGTGCCTTGAAGAGTCTTGGCGACTTGACGCAAGGCCTCGTCGCCTTCGGGGTGGCCGTGCGCGTCGTTGAGGTCCTTGAAGAAATCGAGATCCAGAATGCCGATGGCGAGCGGGGCCTTCTGCCGGCGGGCGCGAAGCCATTCCTCCGCCAGGGCCAGGTCGAACTGACGGCGGTTCGCGATGCCGGTCAGTGAGTCGTGACGCGACTCGACGTCAAGACGGGCATTCGCGGCCTCGAGCAGGCGGTTCTGTTCCTCGACCTGCTGCCGCGCCTCCCGCAACTCGTTGATTGCGGTTTGAAGGTCGCGTGTTTTTTCTTCGACGCGCTGCGACAGCACCGCCGCTTCGCGTTTGAGAACACGGGTTCGGACGGCGACGAGGATGCCGATCAGAGCGAACAGCGCGAGGACTGTCACTGCGCGTGCACTCAGGGTGCGATACCAGGGAGGATTGACGATGAAGTTCCAGGTCGTTTCGGGGCCGACCTGACCGTCGGTGCCACGCACCCGCACGCGAAACGTGTAAGAGGCTGCCTGAAGGGTCGTGAACTCCAGGTCTGCCCGGGTCGACCAGTCGCTCCAGGCGTCATCTTGGGGATCGAGCCGAAACTGATACGCGAGACCTCCTTGATGTGACAGAGGCCCGAACTCGACCCGTACGCGACGCACTCTCTGCGGCAGCTCCGCAGGCGGGAGGGAATGATCGTCCCAGCCATCGAAGACGATCTGTTCGTCGATCCTGATGCTCGAAAGAGTGGGTGAAGCGGGCGGCGGCGGCGGCGCG